>JAGQQS010000208.1 GCA_020426105.1 Planctomycetaceae bacterium | reverse complement strand
ACAACGTACTAGCAGAGATTTGCCACTGGCCGCGTAGCGTTCAACATTGTTGATGAGATTTCCCAGAATCTGCTCGACAAAGTCCGGATCCAGATTCAACACCCGCTCATCCTGCCCCTCAACCTCAGCCTTAATCCCATGCTCCGTCAGCGACGGTCCAAATCGATCGACAATCTGTCGGACCAGCACCGGTGCCTGTGTTGGACACGGATGAGGCTCCAGAGTGCTGCGTTTCTGGCGAGCAAACGTCAATACATTGCCGATCAGCCGACTCAAACGTTGCGCCTCAGAGGAGATGACTGCCAGTCTCTGGCGAGGTCTCACAGTAACCTCCGGTTCGACCGCATCCAGATCGCGTTCAAGCAATTCGGCATACATCCGGATATTTGTCAGAGGCGTCTTCAGTTCGTGCGACACCTGATTTACAAAACTGACCTGTTGCATTGCTTCCCGAATGTCACGGGCATAGTCCCGGTACAGAAGCCATGCGAGCACGAAAAGCGTCACGGTAAATGCCGTCAGACCGGTTGCCAATGTTAAAATAGCACGACCACCGGTACCGGTCAGCATTTGATCGCGAGGCACAAAGCACTGCAATCGCCACGCTGCCAGCGGAGCGACGACAGCGATCTCGCTGAATGGCTCGGCTATCGCTTCAACGTCGGGCCCCCATTCATATACTGTCTCCGATGCTGCATTCACAACTCGAAATAACGTAATGACCTGGTCGGAGGACTGTTCTGACCGCGCGGTCTCCGGCAGCACTGAGATGACGTCGGAAATCCAACGGGACCTTTCGAGTGCCGCACCTACCAGGTGCCCTGACGGGCGTCGCTGCCAATAGATCAGGTTGAGACCCTGATCCCAGTACCAGACAAACCAGCCGCTGGATGATGTAAAAGACGCGTTGCTGTCAGCGGGCACCGGTGCGGAATCTCCGGGTGACGCAACAACATTCTCTGATGAGGCTGCGTCAGCTTTCGCAACGGTGTCCGAAAATGCGGTGCTATGTTCGGCCGAGGATGGTGGCCTGAGGGATTCGGCGTTCAATTCAAATTCGGGCTGCGATGGATCCGGAACCCGAGCTGCCGCTGCAAAATCTCCGGTTTGCCGACCGGCTTCCGCCAGGGCCACGGCGTTTTGCAGATCCTGGTCCGTCAGCATCGTTGACGCCTGCTTAAGGAAACTCTGTTCCGTGCCGTTAAGGGCACTGGCAGGATTCGGATACAGTAATTTCCCCGTTGGAGTCAGCACAAAAATCTGCGTCACTTCGGGTGTGGAGCGCACACGCGCACGCAGGTCAGACACCAAATAGGCATCAATCGCGGTGACAGCCTGCAGGCGCCGCTCCGTGTCGGAGAACCGCCGTTCGATCAGCCGATTGACGTCCTGCAGGCGCTGTTCCATCACGCTGCGAAAACGTTGTTCGGTCATCGTTGCTTCGTCGCGTGCCAAACGCACCCCGAACCATGTGAGCAACCCGGTGGGAAGCAACACGATGAGAACGATAAGGATCAGGGAGCGGGATTTCATGCGATGTTTTCAAGGCGACGCTGTAAACGTGAATGTCTACGGTCCGGACACACGTGTCAAGCACGCCGCCTGAAATCCAGCTCGCCGCTCACCGTCAGCGCAGAAAAAATGCCCTCTGGACGGCTAGTAGTGTGCGGGGATAGAACGATGAAGAGAACTGGGGAATGCTGCAAGTAAGCTGGGTCAACTTCAGGCAACGAGTGTATTCTTCGTTCAACACCTACTATACCGAACCAAAGGGCGGCTGGGTGCTTTCATCCACTGCATGATCTGTACCATTCGTTTCACATTTTCTTGAAGTGCTTCGGCACAACCGATATATGCAAGTATTTGGCAAGAATTGCCGGTTTCGAGCGCTGAAAATGATTTGATAGTTCGGCGCTGAAAACCGGCAAGATGGTTGAGTTTTCGGCGCTCAATGCGTATATTCTGCCAGAAATGGGCGCCGAAACCTGCGCCGAAGTGGTCTTTCACAGGCTCTGCTCGCCGTGCCGTACTTTCTTACAAACTCACAAAACAATCGACGCGATTTGCGGGTTCTGGTTGCGACCCTGACGGCATTAGTGGTCGTCTATTGTGTTGCCGTACTGTGGTATGTTGCAACATTTCCAGATGTTGGGCTGCGCTGTTTACTGCCGGATTCGAAAACTTTACCGCACGGTGGAATAGAAATTCGTCAGTGGATTGCTGAGTCGGAGCAGATAACGGATCCACGGCCGAAACCCGGGGATCAGCTTGTGCGTTTAAACGGGCAGGAAATCGAGACGTTTCTGGACTTTGTTTCGGCACTGGAAAGTCTTCGATCCGCGAAAATTCCTCCGGGGGGGCAATTGGCACCAGGTTCTGACCCGGCTGAATTGAAAGTGCCTCCGTTGGTGGAAGTGTACAGTGGGGATCCTGGCAGGCCCGCAAGACGATTGGTGGAAGTCGTCTACCTAAACGCCCAGTCGCCGAAACCAACGCTTGAAAACCGCATCTATGTGCCCGTCCGTCCGATTGACGTCTGGGAGGTGTCGATCACCATATTCTGGTTTGCGTGTCAATTGTCGATTCTGGCTGTCGCCCTGACGTCCTATTGGTATCGACCGTTTGACCTGGTGTCGCAGAATTTCTGCCTGATGGGCTGCGCTTCGATGGGGGCGTTTGTCGCGGGGTTTCACTGGTGGATTCTTGCCGGCAATCCTTTACTAAATATTCCCTTTATCATTTGCGCAATGTCAGTGCCGGCGCTGGTGCTGAGTTTCTTCCTGGTATTTCCTCGTGAGTCAGATCTGGTCCGTACTAGGCGAGGGCTGATTCAGTTTGGGGTACTGGGGCCGGTGGCGGCGGCAACTTTTTTGCTGGTCACGATTTACTGGAGCAGCTGGAGTCTGAATGGCAGCACCACAAGTGGTGAATTGAATGTTTGTCAAAAACTGGCCGTGTTGACGAGGATGGTATTTCGCGGTTCTGCGGCTGACTTCGACCTGGTGAAACATTCGACTGAGTTGCTGCATGTGCTGCGTAGTACCGTTTACGCATCGATTGGCCTGGCCTGCGTCTACTTTGCACTCATTGTCTATAAGCTGGTGCACAGCTGGTTCACGATTGAATTGCCGCGCGAGCGGCAGCTGGTGAATACGATTCTGGGGGCTGCGCTGCTGTCAACGGTGCCGATTGGTTATACATTGTATCTGGCATTTTTTCGGAAGATCGATTTCGCGCTTGGGCGGGCACAAATTCCGATGTTTGTGGCGAGTATGCTGTTTATGGCGGCCTACTCGCATGGCATGTTGCGGCACCGCCTGATGCTGGCCGAGGATCCGGAAGACAAAGGCCGTCGCTACATTCTGATGTCTCTGCTGGTGTCAGGAGGCTTTGCGACTTTATTGGCGCTGGGGGGCGTAGCGGCGCATTCTTACAGTCTGCCCCTGAATTCGTCGACGGCTCAGCAAATCTCATTGTTCCTGATTCTCCTGCTGGCGGCAGTGATCACGCTCTGGGTGCGGGATCGGCTGCAAACCGTCGTGGATCGCAGATTCTTCAGCGAAAAATATCAGCTGGATCGTGCGATGCAGCAACTTAATCGCTCAGCCGCGTATCTCACGGATCCATCCGGTATGGCCGAGATTACCCTGAAAACGTGCCAGGACGTCATGGATGCCACGTCAGCGATGATGTTTGCCCGGGATGGTCAGGGCAGTTTTCGCCTGATCGGCACGAAAGCTTCTCTGCATGCGCCAGCCCTGTTGCGGTCTGAGCAGATTCCCATGTTTGTTTCCGGGGAAAGCGTCATTCGCAGGATCCCTCAAACGAGTCTTGAGGCGATGGATTCGGTGCAGCGGTTACTTCACGAACTGAAATCCGAGTTGTTGTGCATGATGGAGGGTGAAGGAGGTCTGCACGGCGTCATTATTCTGGGTCGGCGGCGATCCGGAGGAGCCTACACGGCAGAGGATATCGCATTCCTTCAGGCGATATCGCAGATGAGTGTCCTCGCATTGCACAGTTCCCGGGCCAATCAGACAATGGCCCGCCTGGATGCCGAACTGAAAATGAAGATGGATCGTATCGCCGAACAGCAGCGGCAGATGGCCGTATTGAGGGCAGAACTAACGTCTTTGCAGCGGGACGCCGGACAGGCACCTGTTGTAGCCTCGGACCAGGAGTTTGACAGCGAAGGCATCCGGGGCAGCAGCGCGGCGTTGCTGACCGTGCTGTCACAGGTTCGGAAAGTGGCACGCAGTCAATCGACCGTATTGATCCGCGGCGAAAGCGGAACAGGAAAGGAACTTCTTGCGCGGGTGATTCACCGCAACAGCGATCGCGCCGCAGAAAATCTTGTCTGTGTCAATTGCGCGGCGTTGTCTGCATCACTGCTGGAAAGCGAATTGTTTGGCCACGTCAAGGGCGCCTATACCGGTGCCCACATTGACAAGGCCGGCCGCTTCCTCGCCGCTCACAAAGGAACGCTGTTTCTGGACGAGATCGGGGATATTTCCGCCGAGACGCAGGTTAAACTGCTTCGCGTACTCCAGGAACGCTGTTTTGAAGCCGTCGGAAGTGACAAAACAATCCATGTTGATGTGCGCGTCATTGCTGCGACCAATCGAAATCTGGAAGAAATGATTGTACGGGGACAGTTTCGGGCAGACCTGTTTTACCGTCTGAATGTCGTCGCTCTTACATTGCCGCCACTTCGTGAGCGACCAGAAGACCTTGCCGAACTCGTCTTTTACTTTCTGAGTCGCTCGGCGCAAAAGACAAAGAAACAAATTCGGCAGATCGATCCGGACGCGTTGGCGTCCATCGAAGCTCATTCCTGGCCCGGCAACATCCGCGAACTCGAAAATGTCATCGAACGGGCAGTTGTTCTGGCTGACAGTGACATGATTACCATGGCCGATCTTCCGGATGAGTTTCAGGCGGAGCACCCGTCAAAATCGAACCTGCCCCGACTTCCCGACAGACGCCCGATTGCAGCATCTTCAACGGCGATCGTCAGGAGTGTGTCCCGCAGGTCGACGGATGGCGAGGACCTGACCGAATCCGGCAGCGAAAATGCTTCCAATGATTCTGAAGAGCAGGTATTACGCGAAGCGTTGCGACTGGCGTCAGGAAATAAAGCGCTGGCCGCCCGCCGCCTGAATCTGCCGCGTAGTACATTCTTCAGCAAATGCCGCAAGTATGGAATCGGATAGACATTGTCGTGCATCGCGCAGTCCGGGGCCGGACGACGCGTCTCTCAGGATATTACTTTCGATCCAGCGTCAGCAGGCCTGCGATTGTCAGCCCAATGCCCACCAATGCATATGTTGACAGAGATTCACCGAAAATCACGACGGCTCCAACGGCACACAGCGCATTCTGTGAGGCGTTGATGACGTTGGCGCGACTGATGGTCAGGTGTCGCATCGCGTGCGTAATCGCATAAAATCCGAGGGCATTGAAAATACCTGCCGTGGCAATCATCAACCATTCGTGAGACGTCATGGCAGAGATCGTCGCGCGTGGCAGCAGACTCAGACTGAGCGGGCATAACATCAGAAAACCGGCTGCACTGAACAGAAACAAAGTCGTCGCTACCGGCATCTGTGATCGCACAGCTCTGCGAATATACACTCCCGTGATGCCATAAGAAAGCCCCGAAGTCACTGCAATCGCAATCCCTGCGGCCGTCCCCCAATCAAAATTTGTCGGGACCACCGCAGCTCGGTTTTTCGCCGCGGATGACAAAAAGACGATCGATGCCACCATCAGTCCCATGCTGATCCCGGTCCGAATACTAACCTGATCGCCCAGCACATAACGGCCCACAATTGCACCGCTGCAAATAATCGACGCAAAGCAGATGGGGACTGAAATCGCAAGCCCGATCCTGCTGAGGGACATTTGAAAAGCAAGGTTGCCTCCCAGCTGATTGCACAGAGCCGCCACCGCAATGGGCCAGATGAAACTCCAGTCTGAGAAAGAAATCTGGTTTCGATATCGCCGAATCACCAGGAGTACGACCGCCACGAAAAATGTCGGGAACGCCTTCATCCCGGCGACCCACATGTCCCATCCAATCCCGCCATCGGGGCGTGAGAGACTGCGGAGCGCAAGATTTGCGATGGAATAGGTTGCGGCCGCTGCCAACCCCAGGGCCAGGGCCCGAACAGCCGTCACTGAGACATCGAAATTTGGAATTGCCGTTGAGATCTCTTCGCTCACCGCCGCATCAGCCGCCGTCAAGGCTTCCGCAACTGCTGATGCCGGAGTTTCTGCTGGTTCGAGGATGACGTCGATTGAACCGACCTGACTGATGGACATAACTACCGGGCGACAGAAGGAGGCAATGGGCGATCAATCGATGCAGACTGATCCGCGAATACGGGATGATACCCCTCCGACACGTTCAGGCGAGACCACGTTCAGCTATTCTGCGAGTTTCTCATTCCGCTAAAACAGGAGGCACGAACCGATCAACGAATGGCTCGCCCAGGCTCCCGTGACATAGGTCACTCTCCACACTTAAAGCACTACGAGCTGCACGACAGCATCGAGCAGCCCGCACGTTCCCGTGCCCAGTCTGGTCGTTTACCTGCAAATTCCTCCCTGTTCGGCTGTTCATCGTAAGGGTGCCGCAGCAATTCCAGCAGATCGGAAATCAGCGAATAGTCACCTTGATCGGCCTTATCGATTGCGAGCTGCGCCATGTAATTTCGCAGAACATATTTCGGATTGACGGCATTCATCCGGCGTCGGCGTTCCGCATCTGAAATATCTTCAAGCTGCAATCGATCGCGATAACGCCGCAACCAGCCCACCGCTGCCACCCGATACTCTGCGGTCAGCTGTTCGGGCACATAATACGCCTCGTTTAACGGATCGATGACAGAATCATTCAGTTCGTCGGTCGTGTCCGCCAGCCGCAAGTCTGCGAGGCGACGGTAGAAGATTGTCATATCCGTCTCGATTGAGGACATCACGTTGAGAAGATCATTGGTGAGTTTCGTGTCGGCTTCGGCGTGCGATTCCATGACACTCAAACCCAGTTTTGCCAGCATCATCGCATGGCATTGCGCGTTGAAAGTTGACGAGTAGAGGTCAATTCCTGCCTGCAGGGGTTCAATCGAATCAAACAGTGAGACAAGCGACTGGCCCAGTTGTGCGAGGTTCCATAAAGCGATCTGAGGCTGCTGCCCGAACCGATAGCGGCGACCGGTGGCATCGGTCGTGTTTGGCGTCCAGTTCGGATCGTAGTTCTCCAGCCAGCCGTACGGACCATAATCGATTGTCAGGCCAAGGATCGACATGTTGTCCGTATTCATCACTCCGTGGACGAACCCCACGCGCATCCACTCAATGATCATCTCGGCCGTGGTGCGACAGATCTCAGCAAACCAGACGGCATATCTGTCTGCCGAGTGATCCGCAAGATGCGGGAAATCGAATCGGATCGTGTGATCCACAAGTTGCCGCAGGATGTCCAGTTCACCGCGCGCTGCAAAAATCTGAAAGTTTCCGAATCGAGTAAACGAGGGTGCGACGCGACAAACGATTGCGCCGGGTTCGTACTGCGGATTGCCATCGTAAAACATATCCCGCACGACCTGTTCTCCGGACAGGACGAGACTCAATGCCCGCGTGGTCGGTACACCCAGATGGAACATCGCCTCACTGCACAGAAATTCGCGTACAGACGATCGTAACACCGCGAGTCCATCAGCGGTCCGCGAATAGGGCGTTGGGCCCGCCCCCTTAAGCTGCAGCATCCAGCGTTGTTGATGACGGTTGATAATTTCACCGAGATTGATGGCTCGCCCGTCGCCAAGCTGGCCAGCCCAGTTGCCGAACTGATGACCTCCATAACACATCGCGAAAGGATCCATGCCTTTCAGCAGGCGATTGCCGCTGAAGACCGCTGAAGCATCGTCGGTCGTGAATGGATCACCCTCCAGATCCAGCAGCTCAGCAACTTCGCTCGACCAGGCAATCAGCTTTGGTTCCGCTGCTTGCCGCGGAACCACACGGGAATAACAGGCGTTGCGAACCTGCCGCCTTGTGTTCACGGGATTCGGATCTCCCGGCAGTTGACGTACAAATTGATTGTCGAAAGTCAGGCTGTCCAGCCCTGGTGAGATCATTGCCGTCCCATATGTGCCCAAAGGGTTCAATTGATGAATTTTTTCCTCTGTCGAAATTCTAGACGCCCACCGAACGATTGCCTATGCGATTTTTCAAACGGACAGGACCGAATACAATTCTGAGCAGAACGAAAAAAAAGCATGCCGCATGAAACAAGCGAGCGGCATGCATCCGTTGAGGGGTCACTGGGCGAATGGACACGTCTGCCGGAGAACGATGGATAATACCTGTATTTACAGAGCCGAACCTGGATGCGGACAACTGACCGCGGGTCGTCTACAATGGCCATGCGGCGGCGCGGGTCTGGAATGACCGGGCGGTTCCATTGTCAGCGGTTCGCAAGAGTTTCGCAGAATTTAGACGGCAAACAGAGTTACATGGCAAGTTCAGAAATCGTCATTCGGGGGGCTCGCGAACACAATCTGCAGAATGTCAGCCTGTCGCTGCCCCGAAATAAGCTCATCGTGATGACGGGCGTCAGTGGGTCCGGAAAAAGTTCGCTCGCGTTTGATACCCTGTACGCCGAGGGGCAGCGGCGGTATGTCGAGTCTCTGTCCACGTATGCGCGTCAGTTTTTGGGTCAGATGCCGAAGCCAGACGTAGATTCCATTTCCGGCCTTGCACCATCGATTTCCATTCAGCAGAAGTCCACAAGTCGCAACCCCCGCAGCACGGTGGGGACGATCACCGAGATCTTTGACTACCTGAGGGTCCTTTTCGCACGCGTTGGGCAGGGATATTGCTACGTATCTGGAAAACCCATTCAGGCGCAGTCTGCCGATCAGATTATTGACAGCCTGCTGAGTCACCCGGCCGGTACGAAGTTTCAGATTCTGGCCCCGATCGTTCAGAATCAGAAGGGCGAGTTCCGTGATCTCTTCGAAGACCTTCTGAAGCGCGGATATCTGAGAGCGCGGATTGACGGCGAAATCGTCAATATCAGCGAGGCCCCGGCACTTCGAAAACATCACAAACACAATATCGAAGTTGTCATCGATCGCCTGGTGGCTGGTGGTTCGCAGCGGACTCGAGTGGCCGAAGC
>JAGQQS010000207.1:4194-9482 GCA_020426105.1 Planctomycetaceae bacterium | reverse complement strand
CGGCGTGTTGATTTAGTCGTTTAACCCGTGGCCGAAAGGCCAGGCCGTTCCCCAAAAACCTGGCCTTTCGGCCACGGGTTAAACAAGAAGAGGTTTTCACTGCATGTTCCGCCTGAAGGCGGGACTACAAACGGTTGAAAAATGAAAGCTGTCTGTATGAAAAAAAATATCCTGCCAGTTGCCGTTGCCCTGTGCCTGTTGCCATCAGGTATGCTCGGGGTCATCACACGTCGCACGTTTGCTGCCGATGTACAGGCTGGTCCAAAGTCGCAGTCATCCGTGCGTCTGGAAATTGATCAGCCCATGTCGCCACCTGCATGGGCTCTGCTGGAGCGTGAACTGCTGCGAACTCAGACGGACGCCTGTCGGGAATTCTTCAACAAGTATTTTGACGAGAGAGGATTCCTGCTGTGTGTTGAACGCTGGGGCGGAAATGACGGCCCCGATGACGCGCCGGAAAATGTGAGTGACTGGCCCGTGCTGCATGCTCTGGGAGGCGACGACGAAATCCTGCAGATGTACAAGAAGGCCTGGGAAGGGCATCTGCGGCAGTTCACGCTGGCCAAAACGACTGACGTCCCATTCGCACGCGACGGCATGTACTACAAAGAATTTCCGGTCATGATGGACTGGCTGCATAATGGCGAAGGGCTGCGTGTGTTCAATCTGCAGGGATTGTCCGACCCGACAGATACGCGACTGGAACAGCGTATTCGGCGTTTCGCAGGTTTCTACATGAATGAAGATCCTGGTGCGCCGAACTATGATCCAGAGCACAAGATTATTCGCAGTCTGCTCAATGGAAGTCGCGGCCCCCTGCTTCGCAAAGCCACAGGATTGGACTGGGCCGGTGATCCCATCGAAGTCGAGAACCGTTTCCTCGCCCTGCACGGGGAACACACCTACGAGCAAATGATTGCCCATTTCAAAGACTACAATGATGTGATCGGTGACCATCCGCAGAATTTGGGGGCAACAACGCTGGCAGCCAATGCTTACATGCTGACCGGTGAAGAGAAGTACAAAAAGTGGCTTCTGGAGTATGTCGATGCGTGGCTGGAACGGATCAAAGCCAACAACGGAATCATACCCTCGAACATCGGCCTTGATGGAGTACCGGGAAGTGCCGCCGGCGGTAAGTGGTATGGCGGCGTCTATGGGTGGGGATTTTCTGTCATCGTGCCACAGACGGGTGAGACGGGCCATCGCAATACGGTCGGCCGCGGAGTTGATGGATTCGGAAACGCGTTGCTGCTGACTGGCGACCGCCGCTACGCCGAGGCGTGGGGCAACATGATTGACACCGTTAACTCGAATCGCAAAGTTGTCAACGGGAAGACGCTGTATCCGAGTATGTACGGTGATGACGGCTGGTATTCCTTCACGGAATCACCGTGGTCGCCCGGGGCGCTGGAGTGTTACTTCTGGACATGTGCGGCAAAGGATCGGGCACGAGTCGGCGGCAACGGCTGGCTCGACTTTCTGGATGGAAAGAATCCCGGATATCCGGAAGCGGCGTTGCGTTCCGATTTCGAAAACATCCGAAAAACGGTGGTGGAAATGCGTCAGGATACAAGCACGCCGGATACACGCTTGTCAGATAATCCCATGCGGTACAATCCTGTCAAAATCGGTGCGCTCCGAGAACTCATGATGGCCGGACTGGATCCGGGGCGCGGCGGCGGTCCACTGCACTGTCGCGTCCGCTGGTTTGATCCGATTGGGCGTCGCGCCGGCGTACCCCAGGATATTGCTGTCCTTGTGGACGAAATGAAGGACGAACAGTTTTCGGTGACCGTCATCAATCTGAGTCTCACTGCGAATCGTGATGTGGTCATGCAGGGTGGCGCCTATGGCGAACACTTGCTGACGGAAGTTGACATGAATGGTCAGACAACAGCGGTCAATAGCCCGGTTCTGAACCTGCAACTGAAACCTGGCGCCGGCCAGCGAATTGTCGTCCGCACCAAACGCTATGCCTGCCAGCCGACCATGTCGTTTCCCTGGGATCGATGGCAGGGCCTGTGATGAAAATCGACCGGATTGATCTGTTTCACGTCGCGATGCCGTTGATCTATCCGTGGCGGACGGCATACGGTGAAGACGCTGCCATTCATTCCGTCCTGTGTCGACTCAGCTGTGGTTCCTGCTTTGGCTGGGGTGAGACAGCGCCCTTTGCGGCGCCCTGCTACAGCCCCGAATGGGCAGGCGGCGCATTTGCAGTCGCCCGCGACTGGCTGGCACCGGCGCTCATCGGCAAAACGCTGCGCAGCGGCAGTCAGCTCCAGCAGGAACTCCGGCTATTCAAAGGCAACCCCTTTGCAAAAGCGGCCTTCGATACGGCCTGGTGGAGCCTTTACTGTCAACACGAAAATCTGTTGTTGCATGAAGCACTGGGAGCGACTCGCACAGAAGTCGCGGTCGGCGCCGATTTCGGTGTGATGGATTCGACTGACGATCTGCTGGATGCAATCGCAGGCGCAGTCGATGAAAAATTCCCGCGGATTAAACTGAAGTTTCGCCCGGGCTGGGATCTGCCGATGCTGCAGGCTGTCAGAACGCGATTTCCGGAACAGGTTTTCCATATCGACTGCAATAGCGGATATCAGTTGCAGGACGCACCGTTATTTCAACAGGTCGATGAATTCAACCTGGCGATGATCGAGCAGCCGCTCGCGTACGATGATCTGCTGGATCACGCACGACTGCAGAATCAGATACGTACGCCCGTCTGTCTGGACGAGAGTATTATTTCCACCGATCGGACCCGCCAGGCACTGGAACTTTCGAGTTGCCGGTTTGTGAATATCAAACCGGGGCGAGTCGGCGGATTGACCAACGCCATCGCGATTCATGACCTTTGCCATGCCGCCGGAGTACCATGCTGGGTGGGAGGAATGCTGGAAAGCGCTGTCGGCTCAGCCCACTGTGCCGCCCTCGCGATGCTGGACAACTTCACCTATCCGCCCGACATTTTTCCCAGTAGTCGTTTTTATGTGAACGATCTGGCCGCTCCGCCGCTGGAGCTGCATCGCAATGCGGAGGGTGTCCCGGCCGTCAGTGCGCCAACGCGCCTGCCGGAACCGATTGCCGCGCGACTGAAATCACTCACCATTCAAACCGCCGTTATTCAATCCTGAATTGAGACACTCATGAATTACAGAAGACTGGGACGCAGTGGAATCCGAGTTTCGCCGATCTGCCTTGGAGCAATGATGTTCGGCGGCCAGACCAGCGAGGCGGATTCGATCCGCATCATTCACAAGGCACTGGATCAGGGCATTAACTTCGTCGATACTGCTAACATGTACAATGCCGGTCAGTCGGAAATCGTGGTCGGCAAGGCCATCGCCGATCGACGCGATCAGGTGGTCCTCGCAACCAAGGGACGGCAATCGACAGGATCCGGTCCCAATGACTCCGGGGCCGGACGTTTGCATTTAATGCGGGAAGTGGACCGCAGC
Organism: Planctomycetaceae bacterium; assembly: GCA_020426105.1. Taxonomy (GTDB): domain Bacteria; phylum Planctomycetota; class Planctomycetia; order Planctomycetales; family Planctomycetaceae; genus SXXK01. Next base: position 6,018 of record JAGQQS010000207.1, on the reverse strand, counting down.
CTGCTCCGACTGGGTGTCGATGTAATCGACATCTATTATCAGCATGCTCCTGATCCGGAAACACCGATCGAAGAAACTTTAAGAGCGCTCGACGATATGGTGAGCAGTGGCAAAGTACGCTACATCGCGTGTTCAAATTTTCGCGCCTGGCAACTGTGTACGGCACTCTGGGCAAGCGATACCGCAAACCTTTCAAAGTTCGTCTGTGTGCAGCCACTCTATAATATTGTGAATCGCGATATTGAAGTAGAACTGCTGCCATTGTGTCGAGAGCAGGGCATCGGGGTTGTCAGTTACAGTCCTCTGGCCCGGGGAATTCTGAGCGGAAAGTATCGACTCGGCGAACCGTATCCGGAAAACAGTCGAGCGGCACGACACGATCCGCGTATGCTGCAGGCAGAAATGCGGGACGACAGTCTGCGGATCGCAGGAGACATTGCCCGACACTGCGAAGCAAAAGCCGTCAGTAGTTCTCAGTTCGCCTTAGCATGGTGCATGGCAAATCCTGTGCTGACTTCAGTGATCATCGGTCCGCGAACTGAAGAGCAGTTCGACGACAATCTGCAGTGCCTGAACATCCGGATCACCGAAGAAGACGAACGATTTATTGACTCACTCGTTCCGCCTGGAGAACATAGTGGGCGAGGTTTCCAGGACAAAGCTTATCCGATCACCGGAAGACTGCCGGCTTAACAGTCAACGCTCTGCCGCATTTTTAAAGTGAAGTTAGAATTCTCACGAATTCTGCTAAAAATTAGTGCTCCACAGCGCTGGTAACAGTCAGGATCAATTATGGCAATATTGTCACGTTCGCCGGAGCAGGGCACTCGACGAAATTTTCTGGGCACAGGAAGCATGGCTCTTGCGGCAATACATGCAGGCTCGGCCCACGCTGTGTTTTCTTCGTCGACAGAAGCGGCCTCGGCAGAGGATCCAGCGATCGCTGATCGATCGCTCTGTATCGACACACACATGCATGTCTGGAGTGGTGATGCGGATCGATTTCCTTTTGCGGATCCGAATTATGCAGCCCCGAAGATTGCGGCCACAGTTGAACTGCTGATCGAAGAAATGGACAAGTTCCGCATTACCCACTGCGTTCTCGTACAAACGATCTGTCACGCCTGGGACAATGCCTACCTTGCCCACTGCCTGAACAAATATCCGGATCGGTTTCGAGGTCACGGACTGATCGATCCAACAGATGAGGCCGTGGCCGAGCGACTTGAGTACTGGATGACAGAACATCGCCTGGTCGGCATGCGGTTCAGTCCGATCTACTATGTGAATCGTGATGAATGGATGACGTCTTCGGCGGCGGTGGAACTTTGGAAAAAGGCGGAGACCCTGGGAGCCATCTTCAATTTCTTTATCAGCACACCGCAACTGCCAAAACTCGAACAAATGGTCCGTCAGTTTCCTGCGGTCCCGGTCGTCATCGATCACCTTGCGCGAATCGATTTGAAACAATCCGACCCATTACCTGAATTCCAAAAGCTGCTGGCTCTGGCAAAATATCCAAACGTCTACGTCAAAGTATCTGAACTTTCGGTCCTGTCGCCGTCTGCAGCATATCCCTGGAGCGATACTTTTGCGTGGGTCAAACGAATGTACGACGCATTTGGCCCCGATCGAATGTTGTGGGGAACCGGCTTTCCCGGCGCGACTCGGGAGCAGGCCGGACGCCCGACGCTGACGCAGGAGCTAGACCTGATCCGGCAGGAAATTCCATGCTTTACTCCGGAAGACCGAAAAAAGATCCTCGGTACAAATGCGGCGCGACTCTGGAAGTTCACCTGAACACTCCTTGACACAAAAATTGAT
>JAGQQS010000207.1:0-4138 GCA_020426105.1 Planctomycetaceae bacterium | reverse complement strand
CTGCCAGGCGTCTGGATCAGGATTAACTGTTTCACTCTCGAAGGAAAACCACAGAGGCACACAGATCGACACAGATGAAGAACCTGCTCGACAGGATTCTTCATCAAATCTGTGTCCATTCACGTTTATCTGTGGTAAAAAAAGTTCGGTCTCAATCATGGCAGAATACGTCGTTCATATCTGTCGTCGCCCGGCGACTGGCGGGATCGTGACGTCTCCCTTCGAACAGATTAGTGACGGCGCGTTAAATTCAAACACACGATATTAAAGGGGGGCTACGCGTCGCGCCCAGCGGATTGCAGCGATGAGGATGATCGCGATGCCGATCGGAATGAGAATGATCCAGGCGATCATCCCGCGTCCGTCGATGGGCGTAATATTGCGGCGTATGTCGAGGCTGGCGTCGATCAGCGTGAACGATTCGTGGAGATCGATGTTACACGTAAGCTGGTAACTGCCCGGTTTGTCAACCACGAATTCCTGGAGATTCATCCGGTATGTTTCCTGCCCGGCGGATACGTAGCGTTCCTCCTCACCGGATCTTCGATCATCAAATCCCGTCTCAAGTGTCCAGATTTCGTTTTCGTCGAGATGAAGTGCCGCCGAAACATGCGAATGATGTCCGGTCGTGCGTCGGCCCGGCGCGTCATATGTGATCTCCAGCGAAATGCGGAGGGGGTTCATGCCTGGGTCGAGCTGCACGTGGAGTGGCTCATTCGGGTCGAGTTTGAGCGAAGTGACTGATTCGCCAGATCGGGCTGAAGACATGATCGGCAGAACAATCCCGAACACAGCTCCCGCGATGATCGCGACCGCCGCCAGAAGGATGGTGACGATCAGTGCTGCCGGAGATCGCCTGGGAGAACGGCGTGCGAAACCGATGTTGTCATGATCCATAATAATGGTCCCGGGCAAAGAACGTTGTGCGGGGGATAACAGCAACGAGCCCACGAGTATACCATCATGACCAACGCGAACATATCGAGTAAACCATCGAAACAGAATCGGGAGTGGCGTCAATTCTGCCCGAAGCGTCCCGCGCAGAAATCTCACACCGTTTTATGCTCCTGTCCTGATGCATCATTCGGTGCGGTAAACGCAATGGATGTGAAGTTGAAAAAATGCTGGAGGATGAATTACACTACGGTGACACAATGAGGTCACGTTGTCGATGCAGGAAGCGAAGGGTTGTCGATGAAGACAAAGAGCAAGGCGGCTGTGCTTGTGGCAGATTCGTCGGAAACCGAGCGGGGGTCCGAAGAACAAACTCACAGCTACCGAACCGCGGGTGGCATTACCGTTCGATTCCGAACAGACCTCGGTGAATTTGGCGAATCGCTCATCAACGGTTCTCGGAACCACCTTCAGTTGCATCTCACATTGGCGAAGCTGCAGTTGCTGCGAGGGTTCGATGAGCTCCTGTGCCTCGATGGGCTGACCAGTATTGAACATCTGCCGCATCAGATCGAAACTGTGCGAAAAGTATTGCGTCGCTTTCGTGGTCGCGTTTTGCTGGCTGACGAAGTGGGGCTCGGGAAGACCATAGAAGCCTGCCTGCTGCTGCGCGAATACCTGATGCGACGACTGGTCAGGCGTGTGCTGATTCTGGTTCCCAACCCTCTGGTCAGTCAGTGGCACGAAGAACTCAGCGGAAAGTTTCAGCTCGAATTTAACGTGCCTCCCCGAACTGCGACGTCGGGCCGAAAAGAATATTGGGAATCACACGACCGAGTGTTGGTTTCTACATCGTTCGCGCGGACAGGCAATCGTCCGGATGTGATTTCTTCCGTGCCCTGGGATCTGATCATTGTTGATGAAGCGCATCATTGTCGGAATCGGACCACGAAGCTCTGGAAACTGATCAATGGCCTGCAGCGCCGCCATATGTTTCTGCTGACCGCGACACCGGTGCAAAATAACCTGCTGGAGCTTTACAGCCTGCTCACACTGCTGGAACCGGGACATCTGAAGACGGAAGCAGATTTCAAACGTCAGTTTGTCACCAAAGGCAACCCTCGAGATCCGCGGAATCGCCGAAAGCTGCAGGAATTGCTCGGTGAAGTGATGGTGAGGAACACGCGAAGTCTGGTGCAGATCAATCTTCCGCCGCGGTATGCTCAGACCATTATGGCGACGCCTGCCGAAGAGGAATCGCAGTTACTTCACGATATTCAGCAGTATCTTCGTGGACTGCTCATTTCGACAGCTCCAGTCGTTCAGACGGCGCCATCCGCTGAATCCATAGTGCCGGAAACGGCAGCCATGGAAACGGCAGCGGACGAAACGAGATCCGACAATTCGTCCGACGCGTCCTTCGAGGAAACGGAGTCCGGCGGCAGTACGAAACTTTCACGAATGCGGCTGCAGTCCATTCTGACTTCGCTTGGCAGTCATCCTGCAACGGCTGCTGCTGCTTTGCAACCACTGGCGACCAACAGCGACACGGCGGCAAGACTCTGCGAACGCGCGGTTCAGCTGAGTTGTTCCGCGAAGGATGAACAACTGTTGAAACTGCTGGCGGACAGCCGAGGTCACAAGGTGCTGGTCTTCGTGGGGCTCATTCGAACGCTGCACCGACTGACGGACATGTTGACCGAAAGAGGAATCGCGTTCTCTGTATTCTCCGGCGAGCAGACTTCGGCTGAAAAAGACGTGGCCGTCGAGCAATTGCGAGCGAACGTGGACATCATGCTGTGTACAGATTCCGCGGGTGAAGGGCGAAATCTGCAGTTTGCCGACACGCTGATCAACTACGACCTTCCCTGGAATCCGATGAAGGTCGAACAACGAATCGGGCGTCTCGATCGGTATGGTCAGCAGAGCCCGGTCATCACCGTGATCTCGTTTGTCCTCGCCGATACGGTTGAAGAGAGGATCCTCCTGCGGCTCTACGAGCGGATCGGTGTCTTCCACGAATCGATCGGCGAACTGGAGCCGATCCTTGGAGACGTCGTTGCGCAAATTGAGCAGTCTGTTTTCTCCCATGAATTGTCCGCCGCCGAGGAAATCGAGCGTGCGAACCTGATTGATCAGGCAATCGTCAACAAACAGCGCGACCTCGAGGTCCTCAGCAGCCGCATGGATGAATTCCTCGGCGTCGAGGACGTCCTCGCTGAGGTGAAGGAACGCATCAGCCGTGGCCTCACGGTTACCAGCGCGGATGTGCGACAAGGAGTTGAGGAGGTTCTCCGAGAGCACGGCGCTAAGCTCCGCCAGCGCTCGGGCCGATTGGATGTTTGGGAAATCAGCCGCTCGCCCTTACTCGCGGATACCATTGACCGGTGGGCACACAGCTCGCGCACTGCGCTGCCAGCCGAGGACAGTCGGTTCGTCGCTGATCTCCGGAGGGGAGCGACATCCGTCGTATTCGACAGCGAAGCGGCGGAGAGATACCCGAACATCCCGTTCATACGTCTCGGTCACCCACTCGCGCGGCTCGCCGTCGAGGCTTCATTGATGGCCCGCGCGGCACGTCCTGCGGAGACCATTTACCGCATCGCCATGTCAGAACCACCGTTCCGTGGCGAACAAGCACTGCTGACGGTGTTTCGATTCAATTTCACAGGAGCGAATCCAGGCTCGCGCCTATTTCCCTTGGTCATCCACGATTCCGGTTTCGAGTCGGAAGATGTTGCCTGGTCGACGTTCTCTGCGATTCGCGGCGACCTGCTGCGCGGGCGAGGATCACCCGACTGGCCTACCGTCGAAGACTGGCTGGACGCGAGCGAACGGACCGCGGCCAGCCATCGGGATGCGATGCTCGCGGATTTCCGGAGCCGCAATGACGCTGCCCTCGTAGCCCGTAGAGCGTCAATCACCGGCCATCGAGCGCGACAAATCGCCTTCCACGAGGACCAAGCCAACCGGGCGAGGAACATGAGGATCGTAGCGTTGCACCGTGGGGCTGCGAACAACCGACGTGAAGACCTTGACCGTGAACTCAGACAGATGGGTGCGCTCGCCGAAGTCCAGGTCAGCTTTGAACTCGTCCTCTCGGTGCTGATTGAGGGCGATGAGGCCACCGATCCCCAATCTGCTGCCCGCGATCCCTGGGAAGGGATCAGCCAAGGTGGCGCTCCGGACCCCAAAGCACTCGACGATCCATTTGGACTAGGGGTTCGGCTCGCCACCGCGACCT
>JAGQQS010000206.1 GCA_020426105.1 Planctomycetaceae bacterium | reverse complement strand
GCCCGTCGCTCCGCCGACGGGATTTGACGTGCTCCGTGGTGTTTCAATGGGGAAGCACAGAGCTGATTTCGAACACTTTCTTATTTGCCCTGGCTGTCGAGCTGAACCCAGGAGACCTGGGTAACCAGCTGGTTTAATGATGCGAATGAGATCGCGGCATTGGTCGCGTGGTTCGGCTTTGCGTTGGCGGGAAATGTGGCAAGTGTGGCGTCTCCGACCAGAAACACATTAAAGTCCTGTGACAAGTTTTCAAACCCGGCCGTTGTTTTGCAGAAGCACATATCAGTTGCGTATCCGGTCAGCAGAACATGCCGCACGCCCTGCGCTTTCAGGAAATCCCGCAACAGTGCATATCCTTCAGCGTCATAGATAACAACATCGTCGGGATGCACATCCACATCACTCGTGACCGGAATCGGCAGATCCCAGAAGCCCGCATTATTAAACTTTGGTCCCGGGTCAAGTCCCGGGAACTGTTTGAAGTAATCGATCACGGGCTGATTGGCAGAGATCATCAATTGTTCGGGGACGGGTTCGCCTTCGTACTTAAAGTTGTTCAGTTTTTCATGCAGCTCACGCTTCCCGATTTCTGTTGCATCCTTCGTGGGCCGCCCCCGCACGGAACGATACAGTTTCCGGCGGATTTCGTCCTCTTTCCCAGGCAGACTGTATACAACGCAGCTGACATCAGTACGAAGCAGACTCAGGAAGGGAGAGATCACTTCTTTGGTGTGCTTGCCAGCCAGGTGATTCTTGGCCGGGGTGCAAAAATCTGCGCAGCCTGCCGGTTCAGGAGATCGCCATCCCTGTCCGTCGTCAATGCCCCAGGGATGAACCATGACCACAGCAGTTGCCTTAGCGTCTAGGCGATTGGGCATCTCAATGATGCCGCGCGCGTTGTATGACCAACGCCAGGCCCGCACAGACAAGTTTGCGTTGGGATCATTGACAAGGAGTGGCGCTTCATATCGCGTCAGGTCTGACACGGGAGCAATATAGTCCGGATAGTCGGCGAGCAGCGGTGCGGGTGATTCCAGACGTTGCAACTGGTTCACATAGCTGCGTGATTGAGGTGCGTCTTCGGCCCGACCAGCCAGATCACAGTGCAGCAACAGACTCAGAGTAAACGCGAATCTGCAAAAAACATATTGAGACTTCGAATCGGGGATTTTCATTGTGGAATTCCTTAGTTTCGTCGGAAAGCTCAATTACAACTGTTTTCCATAGATGTTTGCCAGTTCAGCCGGCCCGGTGACTGTCAGTGACAATGGTCCGTCACTCAACGGCAATGATAATTGTTCTGCCATCGTCTGGCCATTGGCCGCAAGGATCAGTTTGTGCTCGTTGACGGAGATTTCGAAACGAATCCAGTCTTTCTTTTCGAACAGCGATTTACACATGGCATCTTCCGCCGACATCACGAAGGGTGCCTCCAGCACGCCCTCACCAATCGTCAACGCGACAAAACCGTCCAGTGGCCGCAGATCGATAACGCAACTCGGGCTTGCCAGTGATTTGGACGTCACAAGGCGACTCGAACCGGAATCTGTCTTTCCGTCGAACGCCAGCACCCAGTCGTTGGCCTGCCAGTGTGCTCGTTCGCTGTCGGCAATCTTCCAGCCCCGCAGGTCCAGGCCGGAGTACAGACTGACGAAACCACGATTGGCCACCGCCACATGTTCCGGGGCGACGGTCGGATTCGGGAGTTCCCGGAGTCGAAGATTTCGATAGTGCACTACACCGCCCTCGGACTCCAGACAAATATAACCTTTGCGAGGGCTTGCGTCTGTTCCCTGAGTCACGACTTTATGATTCACGCTCAGCGATATCGCCCCGTCACGGCATTCGATGCGATAGTGGTTCCATTGGGGGCTCGGCAGTGAACGTTCCTCCGTGGGAAATGCGCGACTGCCGTTGCGTCCATTAAGCGGAGTCATCGTCGCGCCATGAATCGGGAAGATATCTCCATGGGTTGTGTGATGGGGAGACTGGCCGTAGGAATTTTCCAGAACCTGAACTTCAATACTGCGATGAAACGGGACGCCCCTCGCAGTGATGTCATCAGCCCAGACGAAGATTCCCGCATTTCCGCCGGGAACCATGTGTCGCCATTCGACTTCCAGAATAAAATTCTGATACATCTTCTCAGTGCGAATTTCGCCAATCGGCTTTCCGGAACACACGAGCATCCCATCATGTACAGTCCATGTCTCCGGCGGAGTATTTACCAGCACCCAGCCGGAAAGATCTTTTTCATTGAACAGCGGTACAAAACTTTCAGCATCTTCCGCTGAAACCTGCCCATGCATCGGAATTACAATAATCCAACACACGGTAAGCCAAAGAAACCGCACGCACGCAGGGCAACTGTTTGATTTTTTCCGGGTCATCTGGCTTGCTCCCTGGCCGCCACTTTCAGGTCGGCAGTGAATTTGAAAATTGAATCGTTGAAAGTCGGAATCGTTCGAGTCCATCGTGTAAGAACAGAACCGCCAATCTGCATCAGGTAAAGTCAGGTGAGCAAGTCTACTTTTCTCACGACCTCAAATTCCCGCGAAACCCCGAGTTTCCCGGACAGAAATGCTTCACAGTGTTGCCGTTGAGATCTAAAAACCTGAAGCGCATTGATTGCAGCACTGGCAATCCTGACAAAAACATCGATCCGCCCCTCTGCACCTGTCGCTTCGCCCTCGGAACCATTTCTTCAAAAGCCTGATCATGCTGGAACTCCGCAATCCCCATAGTATCAAGGCAGCGCTCGAAACACGCCCGAAAGCGGTGAAACTCCTCCGCATTCATGCAGAGAATCCCGGCGGACCATGGGACGCGGTCGTCAGTCTGGCAAGGGAAAATGGGGTTGCCGTGCGAATTGATGCCTCGGACTCCCGAAGTTCCCGAGGGCATAAGGGAGGACGTGACACAGAACGAACGGGAGCCGGTTCGGCAACCGTTGAGCCACCGTCACCAATTCCACTTGAATACCTGTGGAATACCGACGAAGGATCGTCAGGTCTGTGGCTGGCGCTCGATCAGGTTCAGGACCCACAGAATCTGGGGGCTGTATTTCGACTTGCCGGTTTCTTTGGCGTCCGCGGAATTGTACTCACCAAAGATCGCAGCGCTTCTGTCAATGCGACGGTCTGTGATGTGTCGGCGGGTGGAGCAGAACACGTTCCGTTTGCCGTGATTGCCAATTTGGCGCAGGCGATGGAGAAGGCACAACAGAATCAAATCTGGGTGCTTGGGACCTGCGAACGAGCGGAATCCACCATCCATACGGTGCCGCGCGATCGCAACTGGATGCTCGTGCTGGGAAATGAAGGGACGGGATTGCGTCGCTTGACCCGTGAACGCTGCGATCAGTTAGTCTCTTTACCTCCCCTCGGCGCTGTGCCATCATTGAACGTTGCGACAGCCGCCTCCGCGTGTCTGGCCATTCTGACAGCGCCTGCCATCTGAATGGAGCACCGATCGTGGAACTGCGTGCCTTTGCAGAAAAAGTTTTGTTTGAACCGAAACTCAGCGACAAGATCACTCGCATCGACGAATCACTGACCGATCAGGTTCCCGGCGACGCACTGCGTGTGACTTTGCCTGTACGCCCCCCGAATCTGCAGTTTGCCGCCCGAAAAACGGCACCTGCGATGCCCAAAGCGGAATCATTGAAGGATCTCAAAAAGCGAGCCATTGCCCATCATGTGATGGCAAACCACGAGCTACAGGCTCTGGAAGTGATGGCGATGGTCCTGCTGGCATTTCCTGAGGCGCCGGCAGATTTTCGCATGGGTCTGGCGCATGTAATGTTCGACGAGCAGCGGCATACGCGCATGCATGTGCAGCGCTGCTCAGAACTGGGGATCTGCTTTGGTGACTATCCGGTGAACGGCTGGATCTGGCAGAAGGCCCAGGACTTCAGCAATACACTGGAATACGTCGCCGGACTTCCGCTGGTGTTTGAAGGCGCTAACCTGGATCACACGGTCGAGTTTGAACAGTATTTTTCTGCTGCCGGTGATCGCCGCAGTGCGGCGATCATGCGTGCGATCCACAAAGACGAAATACGCCATGTCGAGTTTGGTTTACAGTGGCTGCGAAACCTCAAGCCCGCCGGAATTTCCGACTGGGACGCATGGACCGGCGCTCTGCATTGGCCAATCCGGCCTTCCAAAGCGCGTGGCGATATTTTTCAGCGTGAAGCCCGACTGCAGGCTGGCCTGACGCCGGAATTTATCGATCAGCTGGAAGCTTTTGATGAAGCCAGCAGTTGATCCACCCAAAGTTGATCATCGTCGCTCAGTTGTGGCGTCAGGGCACCGGTATAATCGAGCGACATATAACGACCTCGGCGATAACATTCATCCAGCAGTGGTTGCAGCCGCAGCACAATGTCCGCATCGGTCGGTCGCAAGGGGATCGCAATGTTCGGCAGAGACTCCTGCAGAGGGACGCGAATCAACTCCGCTTCTGACCGTCGGCTGGCGCGTCGGATGCAGATGATGTATGGCGTACGACAGTGATGGGGCACGAGTGTTTCCGGGATTGCGACAACAAACGTTCCCTGTCTGACCAGATCAATCTCGACGAGATTCGAATCACTGGCAAGGTACTCTTCCTGCTTTCTGAGATACGCATCGCGTGCAGGTCCTTTTCGTTTGTTTGTCGGGCTCAGTAGTTCGATCGCCGTCACGACGCGATTACCGCTGTTTCGGTCAACGATCTCGATATGCCGCTCAGTGCGTCGTTCGCTCGGCAGCGCCACGACGCACGGTTCGGCAAGCTCCACGTTGGATTGTGTCCGCAATTCAGGAAAAATCTGTTCCGTGTGCTCAACGACATGGACATCGGGGTAGACCCGTCGTGAATACTCTTCGGCATCAACCATCAGGCATTCTTCCACGCGAGCCTGAAGGTCTGCGGGCAATTGATCGTTGAGTTGGTCCGCCATGTATACCATGAACCTTGAATGGACGTCGCCCCAGAATGGTTCAAGGTATGGGTCCATTCCGGGAAAAGGACTTTTCTTCATAATGGTCTCGCTTCACACGTGAGTTCGATTGTGAGAACCCGACTTTGTCCATTGTAGCACGATTTTTGCCGCATTCGATCGGTGTTTGAAACCTTAGCAGCCTCGGTGACAATCGCAAATCTCGTGCCTCGCTCCGGATTCCTGACCATCGGATGGTTATCAGGAGCGGCCTCCGTGGTAAACTCACGAGCCGCGCGACTTTTGGCCTCAGAAAAGGGGGCAGGAACCAATAGCCAAATGTCCCGAAGGGTGCTGCGCACTATTGGTTCCTGACCCCTTTTCTGAGGCAAGCAAATACGGTTTGGAGACAATAGCGCGACGCAAACGAGTTGCGGCCTATTTGACCTCTTCAATTTTATCGCCTGACAAGAAATAAGCCTGCGAAACTCACCGATGAATTCTGCAATCAGCCATTCGCCAGAACGACCGCGCGTTGTGCGACTCATTGCTCGGCTTAACGTCGGCGGTCCGGCCCAGCATGTGGCCTGGCTGAATGCGGGGCTGCGTGATGAATTCGACTGCACCCTGATTGCCGGAAACATTTCACCGGGCGAAGACGAAATGACTGACTTCGCAAGGAACCTGGGTGTCGAACCGATTATCGTTGCAGGTCTGAGTCGCGAAATTTCTCTTCGCGATCTGCCTGCCGCATGGCACGTGTATCGCCTGCTGCTCAAACTGAAACCTGACATCGTTCATACGCATACCGCCAAGGCAGGCACCATCGGGCGCATCGCTGCCACTTTGTATCGCTGGTTCACCCCTGCGACGCTGATCGGCAGGCCGCGCGCCTGCCGCGTCGTTCATACGTATCATGGACATGTATTTCATAGTTACTTTGGCCGCACCAAAACCAGGCTGATCCTGCTCATTGAAAAAGTCCTGGCGCAGGTGACCGATCGGATTGTTGCCATCAGTCGTCGGCAGCTGGAAGAAATCACGAGCCTGCTCGGAGCCGACCACGAAAGTCAATTTTGCATCATCCCGCTCGGACTGGATCTGGAACGATTCAGCGGCTGGCAGAACAGACGCCCGTTCATTCGGGAGGCGATCGGTGCGGAGCCAGACGATATTCTGGTAGGAATCGTTGGGCGACTGGTGGATGTCAAGAATCATGAATTGTTTCTGAATGCCGTGGCTGCGTTCGTCTCAGACTACGCTTCTCGCCTCGATCACCGTGTTCGTTTCGTGATCATCGGCAACGGCCCGCTGCAGGAACAGCTCATGCAACAGTCGCGGGATCTGCATCTGGCCGGGCACGTGACATTCATGGGGCTGCGGACCGATCCGGAAAACTTCTATCCGGGTCTTGACATCGTGATGCTGACGTCAAAGAACGAAGGTACGCCACTCTCGTTGATTGAAGCCATGGCCAATGGCCGTCCGGTACTGTCCACTGCCGTTGGAGGAGTCGTCGATTTGCTGGGCGATCTCCGTGACGTAAATTCCTCGCCGCTCACGAGGAGCACTGTGTCCCCTGCGGCGCCTCATTCATTGCCGATGCCTTCTTTGAAACGAAAAATCGAGGCAGTCTGTGCAGTCCATGCGCACGGTCTGGCCGCAGCCGCCGATCCTGCCAGTCTCGCGGCCGGAGTCTTTCAACTGGCCGCCGACTCACAATTGCGAGCCACCCTTGGAACGCAGGGCGAAATGTTCGCACGTCAGGCACACTCCATCGATCGGCTGCTTAAAGACGTTACCGGACTTTACCGCAGTCTGTTGTCCATGGAACCGGAATCAAAAACCAGGGAGTGACCAGTCAGCGTTTGAACCAATGGTCGCCCGACGCGGACATCGGACGGCATCCTGGAAAAATTGCATCGCCTGGTCGGCGGTGTCCATGCGCTTGTATGAAGCCTTCTCAGACGCTGAGAGAAGCCATCGAGTCTGGCCCGCAGGCTCGGCGCAACGACTGCGCCGTCACGACTGATTTTCCGGCAGAGTTTCTTCGGTTTAGTGCGTGCGTTTTCAATGCCGAAGTGCCAGTCGATTCCACGGTGTCAGAAAACGGCGAATGAGGCCAACGCTGGGGAAACGCCGGACATTTATTGGATCAACTGTTTCAGTCAGTTGAATGTCTGCGGGAGATGTGTGGTCAGACGTTTTCCAGGCGTTCACGCCCTGTCGGCGTCCTGAACCTTCTTTCCGGCTGGTGTTCCCGTTGCACCTTTCGCCTGAACGGGTCGTTGCGCTGATCCGCGGATCAGATCTCCGTCGATCGGTGTGCTTTGCAGATTTCCCAATGAGCTGAACACCATGACACCGTCTTCCCAGATCAGCCCCCACAATTCGCAGTTGCAGTCATGCAGCATGGGCCCGCCGGTACCGTCCGCTGGGCATTGAGCAAATGGCATAAATCCAATATAGCGCCATCCAAACAATTGCCTTCTTCCGCATCCATCGCGTCCGATAACGGCCTCATACAGGCCCATCGGCACGCCTCGAGCCGGGATCGTCATCTCCATCGGGGGTGTATTTGATGCCTGCGATTCACCCGCGCTTGAGTCGGCAAACGCCGCTCCGGCTTTTGCCGTTTCGGCAAAAGCGCCAATCAGTTCCGTCGCTTTGGAATCGACATCGACACGCAGTTCGCCAAGATTCCAGCCATCGGTCAGTTTGAAGGATGTATTATTGGTGCCGAGGCCTGCATTGATATGGAGTGAGTATTCTTCATTATAGTCCGGGAGAACAGTGGTGCTCATTTTCACATGACCAGCCGCCGCTGCAGGTTCGATCAGCAGATATTGCTTCGGTCGATAGAAGCGAATGCCATCGTCGTTATGATCGGGGTTTTTGACAACGGTTGTGCTGGCACAGCCGGTGAGTAACACTACGATCAGACTCAGTTGAACCCGAAATACTCGCGACATGTGTTTCTCCTTAAACGCAGGTTGTTCGAATCCATGAACAACCGAGAGTCCCACAGAATTCATCGGGTCGCCGACAATTCAGGTTAGCTGGAATCAGGTAAATTTCGGTGTAATATCCGGTGGCGCAGCCCGCAAACCCGGAATAATAATTTCAACCCGCAATCTTGAATGTGCGGTTCGATGTATTCTTCTCAATCACTCACATCAGGTGCAGAACTATGGTGACACGCAGAACGTTTCTTGGCTCCGTTGGTGCCGGACTGGTCATGGGATCGCGATCATTGGCGGATGCCGCAGCGGATGCGGCGCCCGTGGCGGCGAACGA
>JAGQQS010000205.1 GCA_020426105.1 Planctomycetaceae bacterium | reverse complement strand
GAGACGGACACGCGCCACTACGCGCACGTGGACTGCCCGGGCCAAGCGGACTACATCAAGAACATGATCACCGGGGCTGCTCAGATGGATGGAGCGATCCTTGTGGTTTCGGCGGCTGACGGCCCGATGCCGCAAACTCGCGAGCATATCCTGCTGGCTCGTCAGGTGGATGTTCCGGCGCTGGTTGTGTTCCTGAACAAGTGTGACCTTGTTGATGATCAGGAGTTGCTGGATCTGGTTGAAATGGAAGTCCGTGAGTTGCTCACGAAATATGGCTTCCCCGGCGACGACATTCCTTTGGTTCGTGGTAACGCGCGTGGTGCACTTGACAATCCTGCTGATGAAAAATTCAGTGCCTGTATCACGAATCTGATGGAAGCTTTGGACAGCTACATTCCCGAGCCAAAGCGAGCTGCTGATAAGCCGTTCATGATGGCGGTTGAAGACGTGTTCTCCATTGAAGGGCGCGGTACTGTTGCTACTGGAAGAATTGAAGCCGGAGTTGTCAAGGTCGGCGAAAAAATCCAGATTATTGGGCTCCGGGATACGCAGGAGACGACTGTCACGGGTGTTGAAATGTTCCAGAAGACGCTGGATCAGGGGATTGCCGGTGATAACGTTGGGTTGCTGCTGCGAGGTCTGAAAAAGGAAGATATTCAGCGCGGGCAGGTGTTGGCGGCGAATAACTCCATCAAGCCTCATACTGTCTTTGAGGCTGAAGTGTATGTGCTTAGCAAAGAAGAAGGTGGTCGCCATACTCCGTTCTTCACCGGCTATCGGCCTCAGTTTTATTTCCGCACGACGGACGTGACCGGCTCAACCAAGTTGCTCGGTGGCGCCGAAATGTGTATGCCGGGGGATAATGTCAAAGTTGAGGTGGAGCTTGGAAAGCCAATCGCGCTGGAGGAGCAGAGTCGATTTGCGATTCGCGAAGGCGGCAAAACAGTTGGCTCCGGGGTTGTCACAAAGATCCTGAAGTAGTCAGCGAAGCGACAGGAATCGACTGCCTGCCGGTAGTTTTTGTCGGCAGGCAGTCTTTGCATTTTAGGCCGTCTATTTGGCGGGAAGGGTGTTTGTCATGCGTGAGTATGTGTGGCTTGAATGCACGGAATCCGGGCAGCGAAATTACCGGGTGATCAAGGAAACTCGCGGAACGGAGCGACTGGAGCTCATGAAGTATTGTCCAAAACTTCGCAAGCATACGCTCCACAAAGAGTCCCGCAAAAAGTAGACCAGTCCTGCCCTGCATGGGTCAAACGGGTGTAGCTCAATTGGCAGAGCACCGGATTCCAAATCCGGCGGTTGGGGGTTCGACTCCCTCCGCCCGTGCTTTGGGTGTTAGCTGTCACGAGATTTTGGTCTCGGATTCTTGTTCAGGTTCAGCTTCTAGGTGTCGAGCATTTGATGTCGAGCATGCTTCCAGAGTTGTTTCGATTTACGATTCATAAATCGAATCAGGGGCGAATGGTTCGCCAGTTTACGTTCTTTGCGATTGCAGTGGTGGCCGCGTTTGGTTGCCTGACGCTTGCAAACGGCCCGTTGATGTCGTATCCGAAGTCGATTCAGGTTGGCGTTCCGACACTCGTGTGGGTGGTTTGCTGCTGGATAGCATTTCGGATTGTCAACGTTCCTCGATTCGCCGATTTTCTTGTTTCCGTCGAATCGGAATTGGAGAAAGTGACGTGGCCGGATCGCCAGGAGGTAATTCAGGCCACGGTTGTTGTGCTCTGCACCATGTTTTTTCTGGGTTTGTTTCTGTTTTTGATTGACCTTGTCTGGACATGGCTGTTCGCATTCATCGGTTTCACGGAGTACAAGGCCTGACGCTGGGTGCGTGATCACAGGCAAGTTTGTAATCGAACCGGGTGAGCGGTTGCTTTTTTGGATTCAGATCGTCAGAATCCGCGGTTTCGATTTTTTTCGACAGGGTTGTTTCGGGGAGTATTGTCTTCATGGCCAAGGACGCAGTCAGTACAGGTTCTGCGGCCAGCGACATGCTCTGGTTTGTGTTGAAGGTGCAGACAAACCGGGAGCGAACCATTCGCGAGGCGCTGCTGAAGAAAGTGAAGCTGGAGGGTCTTGAAGAATTCTTTGGCGAAATTGTCATTCCGTCTGAGAAGGTCGTCGATACGCGGGGCGGTGCCCCGAAAGAGCAGGATCGCAAGCTGTTTCCCGGCTATATCATGATTCAGATGGTTTTGAATGATGATACATGGTATTTGGTTCGCGATACAGGTGGTGTTGGTGACTTTGCCGGTGCGGCGGGCAAGCCGATGCCGATGGAGCAGCATGAGGTGGATCGGATGCTGGGTCGAGCGGAAGCTCAGGCAACCACGGCTCCCAAAGTTCGAATTCAGTTTACATCAGGTGACGTTGTTAAAATCCGCGAGGGGACGTTCGAAAACTTTGAGGGGACTGTGGAAGGGGTTGATGAGCACAACGGAAAAGTGTCGGTGCTGATCGAGATTTTTGGTCGCTCGACTCCCGTTGAATTGGATCATTGGCAGATTGAATCAGTCTGACCTCTCGTGTTTATGGTTTCTATTGTGGTGTTTTTTGCTTAGCGAGTTGGATTGATCGGTCATGGGTAAGAAGCGTGCGGTTACAGCGCAGATTAAAGTGCAGGTTACGGGCGGTCAGGCAACTCCGGCACCGCCGGTCGGTACCGCGCTGGGTCCGCACGGTGTGAACATTGGACAGTTTGTCCA
>JAGQQS010000204.1 GCA_020426105.1 Planctomycetaceae bacterium | reverse complement strand
GCTTGCATCCGCATCTCTCGTCGCCGGGGATCTGACCGTTTATCCTGCGGTTCCGGGATTGGCTCCGTCACAGCATTATCAAGTGCGGATCTGCCCGCGCGGCGATTGCCATGGCGATAAATGGATGCCGGCATTTGTCATGGAGACCGTCTGCAAGCAGATCGAAAAGGATACGGACGGCTACTTCGATCATCTGGCTGGCTGGACACATGCCTATGTCAACTTGGAAATGGACGGTGCTGTCGAAGTTGAGATTAGTCGCGTAAATGGCCAGCCGATTCGTTCTGCGATGGTGCATCCGCAGCGCAAAGCAACATGCTGTTCGATCAAGGACGGCAAGGCATTCGTCACGCTCGACAAGCCATGTCTTGTCGCTGTTGATATCGACGGACAGATGGACTCTCAGGACACGGGAAAGGGTTACAAAGGGCCGCCGCTCCATACGATCTCGCTCTTCGCAAACCCGCCGCTCGAAGGCAAGCCACGGCCTGATGATCCCGGCGTGTTGACGGTAAAACCTGGCGAAATTCCTTCAGCGACTGGTGACTGGACGACGTTGTGTTTTCTTCCGGGAGTGCATGATGTTGGACTGGCCTTCCCGCTGCGAGCGAATTGCAGTTACTACATTCCGGGAGATGCAATCGTCTACGGCACATTCTCTAGTCGCAAATGGGGAGACGCTCATCACGTTCGCATCTTCGGGCTTGGCACGCTGTCGGGAGCGAGGCTAAAGCACCCGAAGTTTGTCGAGCCGCCGACCTCCCAAAAGGAGCGTGGGAGGTATCGACCGATCGAGATTGTGGGCACCACAGACACACGCATCGAAGGGATCACGATCGCGGACTCGGCGACGCACTCACTGATGCTGGTCAACCCGTTTAAGCCCGGGCATCCCAACGAAGTGAAGTGGACGAAAATCTTCACATGGAGAGTCAATGGCGACGGAATAAATCCGTTTGGCAACACGCTGATCGAAGACTGCTTCATCCGCACTCAGGATGATTCCCTGTATGTCAATGGACTTGGAATTCGACGTTGCGTGCTGTGGAACGATGCCAATGGTTCCTCGTTCGTCCTGAGTTCCGTTCCCATGCTGGAAGGTCGCGAGCTGGTGGTCGAGGACTGCGATGTTATCTACTCCCGAGCCAAATGGCATCATTGGAGTGGCGGTCGTGTCTTCAATATGAGAGGCGAAAGCCGGGGCGCGGGTGGTGACGGAGTCCTATTTCGCAACATCAATATCGAAGACCCGCGTCCGACGTTACAGCAATTCTTCCTGTGCATGACTGTGCCACCGCCCTATTCAAGGAACGGCATCAAGGGAGAGGGCGGCGATCTTTCGGGTATTCGCTTCCGGGATATCTCGATCGCCGCGCTGAGTGTTCTAAATGAACCGCAACTCATCTGGGGACAGTCCGATGCATGCGTCCGCGACTTAACTTTTGAAAACCTCACCGTCGCCGGAAAGCCGGTGCGTAACGCAGCGTTCTTTAATACAAACGAGTTCGTAACTGGGCTCAATTTCTCAACCGAAAGTGCTTCCCAACCATGAACGTCAAACCAGTCATCGTGCTTCTCGGACTTCTTCAGGCTTGCGGACTCGCTCTGGCGGCAGAGCCTCGCACTCGCGTTTCCATTGTGGAGGACGCTTTTCACATCAACGAACGGCCAACCTATGCCGGCCGACAATGGCAGGGAAAAAAGATCGAAGGGCTGCTTCTCAACAGTCGCATGGTGCAGGCGACGTTCGATGATTTGAACCCGCAAACACGCCCGCGCTGGGCTTACGCCGACACCGGGGTCTGGAATGCAGATCGCAATCTGCGAGAGTTTTTGGCTGCGATGCCGGAATGGCGAAGACATGGATTGCTCGGCATCACAGTCAATCTGCAAGGGGGAAGTCCGCAGGGATACTCGAAGGAGCAACCGTGGCACAATTCCGCTTTTGCGGATTCAGGTGCATTGCGTCCGGAGTACACCAAACGGCTTGAGCAAGTGCTGGCGAAAGCTGATGAATTGGGCATGGTGGTGATTGTTGGCTACTTTTACTTCGGGCAGGATCAGCGACTGAAAGATGAAGCAGCTGTCGTTGCTGCCACCGATTCTGCCACGCAATGGTTGCTCAAGAGCGGCTTTCGCAACCTACTGGTCGAAGTTAACAATGAATGTGATGTAAAGGCCTACGATCACGAGATCTTAAAGCCCGATCGCATTCACGAACTGATCGAGCGAGTGCGAGGCACAGAACACGACGGTCGACGACTACTTGTAGGGACAAGTTACGGCGGTGGCTCAATCCCGCGTGAAAACGTTGTGCGATCGTCTGACTTTCTATTACTTCATGGCAATGGCGTGAAAGAACCTGAACGTATCGCAGAAATGGTGCGGAAAACACGAAACGTTCCTGGCTATCGCCCGATGCCGATAATGTTTAACGAAGATGATCAATTTAACTTCGATCAACCGAGCAACAATTTTTCTGCGGCGATTGGTGAGTACGTCGGCTGGGGTTATTTTGATTACCGGATGAAGGACGAAGGCTTCGACGAGGGCTATCAGAGCGTTCCCGTGAATTGGGGAATCAGCAGTGATCGTAAACGTGGTTTCTTCAAGCTGCTCAGAGAGATTACGGGAGACCCTGAATTGTGATTGTCCATAGTATTTCAAGCAACACCTGCATGCAGTCGAACTTGAATGGCACTCGCTTAGCCAGCAGATATCATGCACCAGATACTGGATGTTGAGACCAAACGAACGTGACGAAAATCTCATTGCTTATTGCATTCATCATAGCCGGCTCAGTGGCTGTTGCGGGTGATCCGGCGATTCCGGGACACCATCCGTTGTCACAATCGGAAGCGGGCAGCGTTCTGATTTCGGAACTTCGATGCGCGGCCTGTCACGAAGGCATCGTCCGCAGTTCTCTGCCGGAGAAAACTGCTCCGGACCTGTCTCAAGTCGGTTCTCGGATCACACCGGATTACCTGCGACGATTTCTTGCATCTCCTGTCGCTGCTCATGCGGGAACGACCATGCCAGACATGCTGGCGTCAAAGCCGGAGTCTGAACGGCAGGCGATCGCGGAAGCACTCACTCACTTTCTCGTGGCACAGTCGAAGCCAGTTCAGCCATCGGAGCCGGCAGAATCCGGTGATCGAAAGCAAGGCAAAGACTTGTTCCATTCGGTCGGATGCGTTGCCTGTCACGGCCCAAAGGAAGCGCATCCTGATACTCAGCAAGATTCCGGTCGTAACGTGGATCAGGAGGAAGAGGATGGCGAAGACGCAGATCCTGCACTTGCCGCCAGAAAAGGCATCAAGCCGGTCGCAATTCCATTAGGACACATTGCCACAAAATACACGGTGAAGTCGCTCGGCGAGTTCCTGTTTCAGCCGCTTCATGTCCGTAGTTCGGGACGCATGCCCGATATGAAACTGACTCCCGCTGAGTCACTGGCGATCGCGGGATACCTCATCGGCGAGCATCCACAATCGGTCGAAACGCTGGTCCCCGACACTGCGCTGGTCGATCAGGGGAAGAAGCATTTTCAATCCCTCAACTGCGCTTCGTGTCACAAGCTCCCCGGCATCGTGGCAGCTTCCTTGATTGGCTCTTTGACCAAGGCCGAACTGAACCGTGGATGCCTTTCGAAATCGTCAACGGCCGATAAAAACATCCGCAGCCCGCGATTTAATCTCGACGATGCTCAGATCTCCGCGATCACTGCAGCGATCCGCGAAGAACCAGCCGCCGAGTCAGACCAACTTGCCATGGCGAAGACGCTGACGGCCTTTCGCTGCATCAGTTGTCATGTGCGAGAGGAATACGGTGGAGTGCATGACGACCACAATCCGTTCTTTGCTGGCAGCGAACTGAAACTTGGCGACGATGGCCGTATCCCTCCACCGCTCACGTTGATGGGCGCCAAGCTGCAGCCGAACTGGCTGAAGAAGGTGCTCTTCGATGGCGAGAGCGTTCGGCACTACATGGCCACTCGAATGCCGCAATATGGCTCGGCCAATCTTTCGCATCTGCCGGCGTTGTTCCGTCGGCTCGATGTTC
This sequence comes from Planctomycetaceae bacterium, assembly GCA_020426105.1. Lineage (GTDB taxonomy): Bacteria > Planctomycetota > Planctomycetia > Planctomycetales > Planctomycetaceae > SXXK01. The sequence goes on along the minus strand of JAGQQS010000204.1, from coordinate 1,647 downwards.
TGCAAGGACCGGAAATGAAAATCCCTCATCCCGAGGGCCGCACTGAAGAGGAGCGACAGGAGGAAAAGAAGATTCGAGCTGCCGGACGAGAGTTACTCGGCGACAAAGGAGCGAATTGTGTCTCGTGCCACAATTTCAATGGAAAAATCGCGCAGGTGAATCAGGGAATTGACCTGCTGACTAGCTACGAACGCCTTCAGCCGGAATGGTTCAACAGTTATCTAAGAAATCCCGGCGCGTTTCGTCCACAAACAGTCATGCCCACCGCGTGGCCCAATGGTCGGGCTGTCTTCACAACAATTCTTGACGGTGAAACGGACCGACAGATCGAAGCCATTTGGTATTACCTCTCGCTCGGAACTTCCGCCGCAGATCCACACGGACTTCGCGCCGTGAGCACGAAGCTCGAGGTTGGCGATCAGGCCCGCCTTCATCGCGGTCGTAGTCGAGTGGCGGGCTATCGAGGCATCGCTGTTGGACTACCCGAAAAGCTCAACTATGCCTTCAACGCCGAGACCGGCACACTGTCCGCGATTTGGCAGGGAGACTTCATCAACGTGAACTGGAGCGGTCAGGGATCGGGAGACTTCAATCCTGCCAGAGAACCATTCACGCTGGCTCAGGACGTCTCGTTTGTCTCGCTTGGTGACGAGAATACTCCATGGCCCTTGATGCCAGTGATGACGAAAGAATCTCCCGTCAACCCGGATCCACTCTATCCGAAGAATGTCGGCTATCAGTTTCACGGTTACTACCTTGATGAATCTCTCATCCCGACATTCCAATACCGCAGCGGCTCCGTTGAGATCGAAGATCGCTCCATTGCCACAGGCGACGAGCAGCAGCAATTCCTGAAGCGAGTCTTGCAGTTTGAATCACTCACGCCTCAGACACTCTGGTTTCGTGCGCTGACCGGTGAAGTCAGTCAGGAGACAGATCAGGTCTTTCGCAGCGGGCTTTTGCGGTTCGTGATTCCCGCAGTCGAATCAAAGCTCAGGCCACTCGCTGGCGATGAGAAGCAGTTTGAGCTGTTGTTACGACTGGAAATCCCTCAAGGCAAATCCTCTTTGGAGTTCCTGTATGTACCCGTCAACAAATAAGCCGACGCGACAGATTTGCCTCGTTCTGATCATCGCCTCCCTCGCACTATCCACGTTGCGTGCCGAGGATGTTGGTGAGCGATGGGGAACGGAGGAACGCGAGCGTGAGTATTATCCGATCGTCAGTATTCCGTTGCCGAAGGACACCGTTATCGAGGCGGGAGCTTTCGCAGTACTGCCTGATCAACGAGTTGCCGTCGGGACAAGACATGGTGAGATCTTTTTGATCGATGGCGTGGATGCACCCAAGCCCAATCCGTCGTTTCATCGTTTTGCTTCGGGGCTGGATGAAATCTTCGGGCTGACATGGCAGGACAACGTCTTTCGAGTGACGCAGAGTTGCGAATTGACTCGCGTCAGTGATGCCAGCGGTGACGGCGTGGCAGATCGGTTTGAGACTATTTCTGATGCCTGGGGCTACGCGAACTACCATGAATATGCATTCGGTTCGAAGCTTGATGCGGACGGAAATCAGTTCGTGGCGTTGGGACTTTCCGCGTCGTACTACTCCCACGCTCTCAATCGCGGCTTCATCATGAAGGTAGAC
>JAGQQS010000203.1 GCA_020426105.1 Planctomycetaceae bacterium | reverse complement strand
CTGCTTCGAAAGCATTGTCATGTCTTAAAATTTCTTAAGTACCAGGCACTTGATAATAGAAACATCTTGTGATCGCGTCGAGTAGTTGGCAGATGCTGCTCCGTAGGCCGGACGAAGCGCAGCGCCGTTCCGGCAACGTGATTCGAATTCCACCGCAAAAAAGGAGTATCACGCCAACGCGCCGTATCACACACTGCCGGAGCAGCGTCGCATTCGCGACTTGATCCGGCCTGCGACTGACTTCACACTTTATGATCGCGTCGAGTACAAGTGGCCGTACTCCAGCACCATATGGTTTCTGCGATGGGCAGTACACTTCAGCCAGGCGCTTCGCCAGGCATTCCCTGAAAAAGCTGTTTCGCAATCGCCTTTTTATAGCGATTCAGGAATCTTCGAATAGATCAGGTTTACTCTCATAAACTCTCGACAGATTGCGAATCCGCCCGAGGGCGTCGTTCAAGATCCGTTCGACGCGAGTTACGAGCCGATAGGCACTCGGCCAGCGAACCGGGTTCCAGGTAGCAAAAGCTAAAAAAACAATGGAATCTTCGTCTTTATCAATCGAGGCATTGATCGTCGCCCAACCATTGCTAATAAAGTAACCGTTGCTCGTCCGTACAACCTCAAGATCGTGTGCAACGAGACCCTGAATCGCATTTTGCAATTCTGATCTTCTGCCCTTAATCATGACGGGCGCACCCATTTTAACACCTCCACTATTAGCTTATGGTCGAATACATTTGATAACCGTTCGACCGAGGAACTGCCAGCGCTTCTCTTGTCAAGTGTCTGGTACTTGAGAATCCCACTGCAACTCAAACATTCCCTGCGGTCAAGAGGTCGGCCCGGGAATCACAACAATGAAAGAAACGGAACCGATAAATGAGCTGCGTCCCCACATTCCCCCGCACAAGCTCACGGTTTGCCTTTCACCTCCGGTGGCGGCGAACATACGGCCTGTTCTTTTGCTTGTTTTTGCACACTCGAATACATCAACGAATAGCCCATCGCAGTGTAAAATGAATGCACTATTCTGCCCTGTGCGATTGGAGTTGCTCGACTACGAATCATACGAGTGCCGCAGTAGAGGTCGCGTAACATTTGGTGTTCTTCATCAACCGTCGGCCAAATGAAATCGATCAAAAACGTACCCAATGGCAGCGAGAACCAGAAGATGGTCGCGGCGAGTCTGATGGTCATGCGCAGTGTGGATGGTTTCTGGCCGTAAATGGTGACGATTTTCGACCCCGTGACCCAGTAGCCCGGCGATCGAAATCGCGATGGCTTAAGGACGGCGAGATACATCCATGTCAGGAACAGCGGGCCGACGACAGCAAATTTATCCGATCGAATGGACATCGATTCGGCAACAACAGCGGGGACGATTCCAAGTGGAAAAACAACAAACACAATCACCGCCAGATCGACGGCGATAATCACGAGATGCCGAATGGTGCCAACGTAGTCTTCGCGGCGATACACGAAGGGACCGATATCGACCGACGGCGTAGCTTGCCAATGTTCCGTCAAAACTGTTGCAGAGGTCATGCGAAGCTGCCCGACGCGGTTCGTAGTTACATGTCTGTGAGGCGACAGTCTACCCTTCACCCGTATGGACCTCCACCGACAACATTTTTCTCCCGGATTTCTCCCAGGGAGCACAAACAGGTGTCAGGAACGAATGGCATTGTCCACGGGAAATCTGCGTATTTGCGACCGTAAATTCCGACGACCGCGCAGCGTTGAAGAACGCGATCCTTCGCGTTCATAAATTTCAGGATTCTTTTCCGCATGCAGGCATGACGTTGATGGCGTGACCCAACTGTTCGTTAGAATCCTGCAGGCGTGGATCTTTCCTGGTGTCGTGTGGCAACATTTGGCCAGGGAAGGTCTATGCCCATTCTACCAGGCGGCTCACTTGACTGCTTTAGCATTTTTCAGCGGTCGATGATTCAAGGCAAAGAACTTCCACTGTCCGAGGTTCTCGACAGCTCTTTGTTTGCAGAGGCATTCAAGGAAGACGATGTTGTCTTTGGAATCGCCGATGAAAATGTCTTCACACCGGCGATTACCCTCTGGGCCATGATCTCTCAATTCCTCTTCAAGCAGGAAGGCAGATCGTGCAAAGCTGCGGCCGGTCGTGTGGTCTCTTTGATCGCACAAATCTCCGGGCGCGTCGTCGCTCATGTGGCATTTGTGGGGACACACACGTATGCATTAACGTTTGTCCCGGGAAGTGCAAATGAGGCAGTGGGATGACGTTTCCTGCGGGCCCCTGAGCCCCCGGATCGACTGAAATGACAGCTGCGACCGTCTCGATGGTTTTGAATCGGCTGAACTCTCGTGCTGATTGATGTAGCCATGGTGTGTCCCTGGCATCTTCGCCCGGCATCTTCGTCTGCGTTTTAAACAAACCGAAATTGAGGGTGGACCTGGAACCCGATGCTTCCCGGGGAATAATATCAATCAACGATTTCCTGTCTGCCGACACGGAGATTTTTATTGGGACTTCGGGCGATGTTGTACCGCCCCAGGCCTTCCCACAGTCCTGATCCTCGACATAATCATGGCGTACTTGCTGTCTGCAATCTGCTCTACCTTCACTCAGTTCAGGAATCCGCGCCATGAACGACTCCGGACGTCGAACTCTGCTTCTGCTGGCCGTTGGCTTGTTTTGTATCAGTGTGGCTGCGAGACAAAGCTTCGGGCAGGCGAAACAATCGCTGGATCTTGGGAAGCAGCGTGAACTGTTCATTGACGATCATCTGATCGATGAAATGCAAAATGTGCAGCTTCAGGTACATTCGCCTGTTCGCGAAGAAATCGCGGTGACGTGTGACGCCGCATGGGAAGGCAATGGCTGCGGATACTACACGGTGCTGCACGACAAACAAGACTCGATCTATCGGATGTACTATCACGCATGGCAGATTCCGACCGGCGTCGAGCCCGGAGGCCCGCTGACTATTGCATACTTCGAAAGTCGCGATGGGATTACCTGGGAGCGTCCTGAGCTTGGACTGTGTGAATTCAACGGTTCGAAGCAGAACAATATTATGCTCGATAAAATGGGAGACGGAGGCAGTTGTCACGATTTCTCACCATTCATCGATCAGAACCCTGAAGCAAAACCCGAAGCACGCTACAAGGCCACGGGTGCCGGATTTCAGACATCAAAGGGAGTCTGGGCGTACCAGTCTCCGGACGGAATTCACTGGACCCCCATGGCCAACCGCCCCGTTTTCGACAAGGGAATTTTTGATTCGCAGAATGTTTCGTTCTGGTCCGTTAAAGAGCAAAAGTATGTGCTTTACTACCGCGTGTTCTCAGGAGCCGGGACATCCGGGACACGTCTCGTCAACCGCGCGGTGTCCGACGATTTCATCCACTGGACGGACGAAGGGACGATCGCCTTTCCGGCAGGAGAGGGTCCGCAGCCGCTCGCTCAGTATTATGTGAACCAGATCAAACCATACGAACGTGCGCCTCATCTTTACCTGGGCTTTCCGGCCCGCTATGTCGATCATGGACTGACAGCATCAACACCACTTCTGCCCGAATGGGAGCTGCGTGAGAAACGCATGACCGTTTCGCCACGTTACGGCACCGCCGTGACCGATTCCGTGTATATCACCAGCCGCGACGGCAAGTCATTTCGTCAGAGCAACGATGTGTTTCTCCGACCGGGGCTGAGAACCCGGCACAACTGGTCATACGGAGACAACTATATTGCCTGGCATGTTGTCGAAACAGAATCGACAAAGGATGATTCGCCGCGGGAACTTTCTCTTTATGCAACCGAATCCTATTTTACCGGACGCAACTCACGCCTGCGCCGCTATTCACTGCGGATCGATGGATTCGCCTCGATTCACGCGAAGCTGCAGGCAGGTGAACTGAAAACAAAGCCGATCACTTTTTCCGGCCGGGAACTGTCACTGAATGTGGCAACCAGCGCCGCAGGCAGTGTCAAAGTGGAAATCTGCGACCTTGCCGGTTCACCAATCCCAGGGTTTTCCCGCAATGACTGTGACCTCATCTACGGCGACTCGCTTGATCGCCGCGTGACCTGGAAGACCAGCAGCGACGTGACAGCCTTAATCGGCAGACCTGTGATCCTGAAATTTGTCATGCAGGAAGCTGACCTGTATTCACTGATATTCGAATAACGTTCCGAAGCGACAGGAAATGGTATCAATTAACAAAATCTCGCTGTTGGTGGATTCCAGTGAAAATACAATTTGCCTGCTGCTCAGTATCGTTTACGCTCATGCAGGATAGTATGCCCAGAATTTCCACCGACAGGTTGCCGGAGTATCGAATGTCAATCGATCGGACATTCCTGAATCAGTTGTTGACGACGATGTGCATCATTTGTTGCAGCATTTCGAATGTCGTTGTCGGGCAGGAATCTGCGGAATCCAAATCTGCTGAGTTCTTTCAGTCAAGTGTGCTGCCAATCCTGCAGCATCGTTGCTACGAATGCCACAGCCACGCTGCGGGTAAGGCCAAAGGCGGTCTGATGCTGGATTCCCGCGAAGGCTGGGTGACAGGCGGCGACTCTGGTCCGGCCATTAAGCCCGGCAACGTCGACAAAAGCCTGTTGATTCAGGCTGTGCGTTATGCCGAATTGATGATGCCACCAGTTGGTCGATTACCTGCCGAAGAAATTCTGATTCTCGAACGATGGGTGGCAGCCGGTGCCGCAGACCCCCGAAAATCCCTGGCCTCAGCGCCGTCCAGCGTTTCTCCCGACATTACGGCAGCGCGCAACCACTGGGCATTTCAGCCGCTGCAACATCCACATAGCCCAGAGGTACAGGATTCCCGGTGGCCGATCAGCGAGATCGATAAGTTCGTCCTCGAAAAGCTTGAAAGTCATGATCTGCAACCGGTCGATGATGCTGATCGTTTTACGTGGCTGCGTCGTGTCTCTCTGGATCTGACGGGGCTCCCCCCAACGCCGGCAGAGATCTCTGAGTTCATCGCCGACGAAACTTCTGAAGCGTTCGCGCGAGTTGTTGACCGGTTGCTGGAATCTCGTGGCTATGGCGAACGGTGGGCTCGTCACTGGCTGGACGTTGTCCGTTACG
>JAGQQS010000202.1:3107-4148 GCA_020426105.1 Planctomycetaceae bacterium | reverse complement strand
TTAGATCATTTTCGACCGCCAATTTTCAACAAAGGTTCGTGGGAAGGTTTTCACGGAATGTGGCCCGCGTTGATGGTCATGGATCTGTGCAAATCGCTGCCTGAACAGTATACCGCCGAGCCGCGAGTGCACTTAGGGAAGAACTTCGAAGTCGATGTCTGCACATTCGATGTGGAGGGAGTAGCGGAATTCGATGCGAATTCATCGGGTGAAGGTGCGGCAACGGCGACGTGGGCTCCTCCAGAACCGACGCTCACGCTGGAACTAGACCCTACGGAGATCTACGAATACGAAGTGCTGATTTTCGACCAGCAGCGTGGACGGGAACTGGTCGCTGCGATCGAACTGGTCAGCCCGGCGAACAAGGACCGCCCGGAAACTCGTCAGGCATTCGTGTCAAAGTGCGCTGCGTTGTTGCAGAAGAAAATCTGCGTTTCGATTGTCGATCTTGTCACGGTCAAGCATTTCAATTTGTACTGCGAAGTCCTGGATGTCTTTTGTCAGACTGATCCCGCGTTCGCCTCCGAGCCACCATCAACCTACGCTGTCACGTGTCGCAGCCACAATCTGGCCACGCGGTCACGATTTGAATCGTGGGCGTATCCCATGGTTGTTGCCGAGCGATTGCCGGTCCTGCCCGTCTGGCTGAACAACGACCATGCCATCTCATTGGATCTGGAAATTTCGTATCAACAAACGTGCAGTGCACTGCGACTAATTTGACGCTCAGGATCTGACCCTCACGTGGTCAATTTGCTGTTGAGTCAATTTGCTGTTGAGTCAATTTGACGGGTTCGTTCGCTTGAACACACGAACCTGGTTTGACGGAAGTTCGCGGATAACTCTGATCGTTTCCGACGCACAAGCACTGAAAGTGAATCACCATGACAGTACTGGATTTCCGAGAGCGATTGCTGGCCGGTTTGGGCGGCCCATGGCCGGATCCCTGCGACCTCAAACCAATCGTGGGAGAAGTCGTTCAAAAGAGTGGCTATCGACTGGAGTCTGTCAGTTACGAGGCTGAGCCAGGAGATCGGATTC
>JAGQQS010000202.1:0-3055 GCA_020426105.1 Planctomycetaceae bacterium | reverse complement strand
TCTGTGTTTGGCATCAGCATGCCGGGCAATGGGCCAAGGGAAAGTCTGAACCTGCCGGGATCGGGTGGGATTCTATGCATCATACAGGTGTAGCGCTCTGCCAGGAGGGCTATGTCGTGTTGTGTCCGGATGCGCTGTGTTTTGAAGATCGCCAGGATTCGACGGGGCGGCTGACGAACGGGAACTTTGAGCGTTTCGAGTTTCTGCGGTATGTGGTCGACGGGAAATCTATGGCATGGAAAAATATTCTGGACATGCGGCGGGCAGTGGATTACCTGATCAGCCGGCCGGAAGTCAGCCCGGAGGCAATGGGTTGCTACGGACATTCGATGGGATCTACCTTTACGTGGCTGGTCGGTCCCTGGGAACCTCGATTGAAGTGTCTCGTCGGAAACTGTTGTCTTCCGACGTATGCAGGAATTCATCGGGAACACATGTTGCATTGTTTTCCGAATTTCATCCCCGGTCTTTATCAATACGGTGACACATATGATGTGGCAGCCCTCATTGCTCCTCGGGCATTGCACTTTAATTTCGGAGAACTTGATAAAGGCAGCCCGATTGACGAAGTCCGTCGAGGCCTCCCGATTATCGCTCGCGCCTACGAGAGCATTCATGCCGAGCAGAATTTTTCTTACTTCATTCAGGAACAAACGGGGCATGTCCTGTCACCTGAAATGTGGCAGCGCACCAGAGACTGGTTCGCACGTCATTTGCGGAATTGAAGGTTTATGATAAAACACAGCCTCGTCGCCGACGGCAAAGATCTCGCCATGGCGAAAGAAGCGGGCGCGGACTGATGTCGCGCAAAGGACGAGGGGATCACTTCGTGATTGATAGTTTTTTTCAACCTTCGCGCTCATATCGACCGCTGCGGCGCAATTTGTTTTTGCTGCTGGGATTTTGGTTTACGGCCCTCATCATGCCGGTTTGTGGTTACTGTCAGGTGCCGTCGCCGGAAGATACCTCGCTGACGGGGACAATTCAGGGCACTGTCAGGTATGCTGCGGACCCCACGCATCCCTGGCGACTGGGGCGCTACTACATTCGCAATGCGAAATCGGGAGAGTTGGCAGAAGCCGTCGTCGCCATTTCCGCACGGGGCCTCAAATCCCCCCTGGAAACCAGGGAGCCGGCCACGGTGGTGATTGATCAGAAGAATTTCCAGTTCACGCCTGAGACGACCGCGATCCGCGTTGGCGATCGCGTTCGATTTCTCAACAGCGACAACCATGCACATAACGTCAAGACGTCTCATCCGGACTTTTCCTTTAACGTGGCGATGCCGGTTGGCAGCGAACACACGGAAACATTCATGACAGCGAGCGGAACCAGTCGGCCATATCGGATCGATTGTGTTTTTCATTCCGCGATGCAGGCCTGGATCTTCGTCTTCGATCATCCGTGGTATCAGGTGACCGAGGCCAGTGGCAACTTCCTGATGAAAGATGTGCCTCCTGGTGAATATCGGCTTGATGTGGTTCATCCGGCTGGCGGTCTTCAACATCGTCAGACAATTCAGGTAGTTGCAGGGAAAGTCGCCAGGTTCGAAATCCGGATGAAACCGAAATCAACCGAACCCTGATTTATTGTGCCGTTTGCTATTAAGGATCATCAAGATGACTCAATCCACGACACGTCGCGAAGCCCTGAAGCGCGCGGCTGTTTCTTCGGCTGGCTTCCTCGCCTGGTTGTCGCATGCCTCACCGGCTTTTTCGCAGCAGGCCGGTGAAGGGGAACTTGTTCCTTTTCTTGATGAACCGCGAACACCACCAGATCGGCTGGACTGGGAAGTTTTGGAAGATACATTGACGCCTCAGGATCAGGTGTTTTCGGTGCAGCATTACGGGATCCCGGAGTTTAACTACGACGACTATCGCCTTGAGATTGGCGGCATGGTCAGGAATCCCCGGCAGCTGACGGTTGATCAGCTCAAGGCTCTGCCCAAAGCTGAAGTGGTAACGACGCTGGAATGTGCCGGGAACGGTTCCAATCCGGGATTTATGAATGCGGTCTGCAAAAATCGCTGGGGGGGAACACCGTTGGCGCCTCTGTTGGCGGAATGCGGGATTGATCCCGCTGTCACCGAGATTGTTTTCTTTGGCGAGGATAAACAGGAAGAGATCCTGCGACCAGGCACAAAGCGTGAGTTAAAGGTCGAGGTGCCGTTTGGACGCAGTATGTCAGTTACGGATGCTCAGCGTCCGGATCTGCTCCTCGCCTGGGAACGCAACGGGGAGCCGATCGCGCACCGCAATGGTGCACCGATCCGCCTGATTGTGCCCGGATGGTACGGCGTCGCCAATGTGAAATGGCTGACACGCATCGAGTGTCGTGATCGGCGTTATATGGGCAGGTACATGGCACGTGATTACGTAACCGTCCGTGGTGAGCGACTCGGCGACGAAATTGTCTATGTGGAATCATCGGTGACCCGTATTCAGCTCAAGTCCGTCGTGGCACGGGTGATGCGCCAGCCGACCAGTAACGGCAAGGTACCGGCAAGAGCGTTTGGCATCGCTTGGGACGACGGAACGGGAATTGCGAAAGTGGAAGTGCGTGTTGATGACGGTCCGTGGCAGGCAGCGGACCTGAGTGCAGAACCGCGTTCAAAATATGCCTGGACGTTCTTCTCCGCTGATCTGGGGCAGCTCGCACCGGGAAATCACACGGTTGTGTCGCGTGCGATTAACATCAACGGCCGCGTACAGCCAACAGCCGACGAAGATGAGATTGCTCTCAAGAAGACGTATTGGGAAGCGTACCAGCAATGGCCACGCAGCATCTCGCTGGAGGCCTGACTGATCGAGTGGCAGGGGCACGCAGCCGCAACGGGCCGTTTCAAGGGGGGAAACCGATTCGCCCGGAATTACGGGCAACGCTGTGAAGCATTTTTCTCTGGGAAAACACAGACGTTTAACTCGTAACCGAAAGGCCAGGTTGTGTGCAACGTGTTTCAGCCTGGCCTTTCGGCCACGGGTTAAACGAATCTAAATGCTTCACCGCGTTGCCTTTCGGGTCAGGTACGCCGCGTTATATGCTTTTCAGTTTCAAT
>JAGQQS010000201.1 GCA_020426105.1 Planctomycetaceae bacterium | reverse complement strand
GGTTTCATCAAAGCGAAACCGGTTGTATTTCTTTTTCAGACTCTCAACGATCGCCTTTTTTACGCATCCCTGCACCGAGGGAACCGCATGCAGCCGAGACTGAACACTGCGACCAGCGACAGGAAACTTCGCATCGACCGGAATCAGTTCGTGCCAGGGCAGGTCGGCCGTCTTATCAAAGAGCGCGCCAAAATCAGGCGCATGAAACTCACCGACTTTGATCAGCACGCGGTCCGCCGATCGCAACCACATATTGCACCGCGCGATATCACGTTCATTCCCGGAAAAGTGAACTTTGCCGTCGAGTGTTCGAGTTTCTCTGTAACCGAGGGATTCCAGCTCCCTCGTCACGACAGACTCCAGACCAAAGGTCGTCGTGGCGATAAGTTCAAATTGGGGCATTTTGATGATTCGTGAGTGGAGGAAGATCCCGTAAGGTTTGTCGGACTTCTTTCATAAACCATGACGGCGATTGCTGTGAGCGCCAACAGGATGCATGCGTTAAAAACAGGGCATCAGGGCGCCCCTCGTTCAACGATGATTTGGTCGTGGAACAAAAGCAGGATCAGGACCTGGGAAACTCCGAAAACGCCGTCAGGGCGCTGATTGAAATCGATCCGGCGTTACAAATTGGACGATTGCCGTGACGCAGAGTCAATCCATGACGGTTTCTGAAGTTAAGATTGCTGAGATTGGGGCAATTTGACAGTTATTTTCGTCGATTGATGGCGATCGACAACCACGGTGTCGCGTTTTGAATTCGTGAGAGTGTCGCCCTAATCTGCGGAATCAGATCCTCTGCGTCAGGAATTCGGCGGACCGTGCGAAATTTACCGGGCGCCAGATTCCGGAGCAGCGAATCCAGTGATTCCCGCATCTGCCCGCGAAACACCTCCAGAGATTCCATGTTCAGATCGGTTCTCAGCAACAGCGTTTGTGTTAATGTACGGTCTCGCTGAAGCCGCGCCAGCGTCGCGTGCTGACTGCGATAGAGAAATCCGTCAACGAATGCACGACGTAGTCGCCCTTCGGCGTCAAAATGATAGACCGGATCCTGCCCGATAAAAATGCTCATTCCCAAATTGGCCCGGAAACCGATCGTGATGAGAGAGTCGAAGTCCGCGCATGCCAGTTCTGTCCTCATCGGCAGCGCAACGGCTTCCCGCATTAAATCTTCGCGATCCTGTTCGTGTTGAGCCATGCTGAAATACCTATGCCTTCCGGCCGGCTGCACGCCGTGCGGAATTTTCCGGCCGTTTTTGCCGCTTACCTTCGCAAGCTGATTTTCTAAGGCTCAACACCCGTTTTTAATGTCGACAGAGCAATGGATTATTGAATTTCCCGGAAAAATATGAGGCCGGACGGGGGGCTGGATATAACAAATAATGGGTCAAATCGTTCACCATCGAGAATTGTTCCATGGACGAAGAAATTACCGCGTTTCATGAGGCGGGACATGTGTATGCGGCCATTTTCGTCGGGGCGAAAGTCCGATCGGTTACGATTGATCCGGAGAACGATGACGGGCCAAATCGGACGGGTGATACGGTCGTTATTTGGGATCGTCGCCGCTTTTCGCAACAGGAATTGATGGAAAAATGCGCATGGGTGGCGCTCGCGGGCCCCGTCGCTGAAATGATCCATTCACAAAAACCATTCCATCCCGCGGGAATAGCCGAGTGGCAGCAGGACTGGGAAACAGCGTTTGAGTGTTGTGCCCATGTGCGCAGTATTCAGCGGCGATTTGCAAAACTGGAACAAATCACGATTGATTTGTATGAGGCTTTTTCGCAGGACCACCACTGGGCGGCGATCGGTGCCGTAGCAGATAATCTGCTGGCGCATGAAACTCTGGACCAGGAAATGCTGGAAGAGATTGTGGAGCCGTGGATGTTGGATTGCTGAAATTCGGTCCGCCTGCAGAACTGACCTGAATTTGGCAAAGTTTGTGCAGGGTTGAGGCCGAAGCCATTAGTTGGTCGGTTCGAAAAGGGAGGCTGAAAGTCTGCGATGTTTGCCGACTGTAATGCCCGGACCGGTGTTGATCGTCGTTGTTTTGCGATCCAAAGTCCTTTGATTTATGTTCTCAATGTGGAAACTCCTTCCATGACATGTCTAGAATCAAGCCACAGGTTAACTTGAACTGATTCAGTGTAAATCTGAAACTCGACCAGTTCGGGGGGGCGCCCGCCGGGCACTTCACCATTCGAAGTTGCGACGCACCGCATAATCGGAGTTGATGATGACCAAATTCTCCTCACTGTTCCGTGTTTTGTGTCTTGCCGGAATCCTGTTATCGATAGGCATTCCGTCGGCGGCTGTTGGAGCAGCCGACGTGTCGCACGAGCTGCAGCAGCGACAAACCAGGCTGTCGTCTGCATTGGCGAAAGTAAGAGAATCAGTGGTTGGGGTGTCCGATGGCATGGGGGTCGGCAGCGGTGTCATCGTGAGTGCCGACGGAATTGTGCTGACGGCATCTCACGTGGTGACATCGGGCAATCGTCGTTCCAGGAATGAGCCGGCAACGATCACCCTGGCAAACGGTCGCCAGTTTTCGGCCACAGTGCTGGGCAAAGATCGAGACTCGGATGCGGCCATCCTGAGAATCAATGAGTTGCCGCCGGACAATGCTGGTTTCCCCTTCGCAGAGATGGGAAAAACTTCAGAAGCGAACGTCGGTGACCAGTGCTTTGCGATGGGACATCCCGGTGGATACCGGCGAGATCGTGAAGCACCCGTTCGGATCGGCCGGATTTTGTCGATCGGAAATCGCACCGTTGTCTCGGATTGCGCCATTCTCCTGGGTGACTCTGGTGGGCCGCTGTTCGATATGAATGGCAAAGTGATCGGTATTCACAGCATGATCACCAGCCTGATTACGGAAAATCGGCATGTCGCAATCGACAGTTTTCATCGTGAATGGAGCCGACTCATCTCAGGTGATCGCTGGGGACACCTGCGGTCCACAGACAATGATCTGGCCGAGTCAGGATTTTTTGGCGTGCATTTGAAGTGGAAGGACTTCGTTCCGGAAATCGAACGAGTCATCCCCGACACGCCCGCTGCGAAGGCGGGGCTCAAAAAGGGCGACGTGCTGCTGACCATCGACAAGGGAAAAATCGCGGATCGACTGGATCTAAGTACGACTCTGGATTTGCTGGAAGACGAGCAGCAAATCCAGATTGGCATTCTGAGGGGAGGTCGCGAGACCACAATCTCAATGGTGACCGGAGATGATGCCGAAGGGATTGGCAGTTCTGACGACGAGGATGCTCCTCCGCGTGAGTCGCACAGCGCGGATGACGCGGACCGTGAGCGAGAGATCATGGATCAATTAAGTGAAAACAGGCGGATTGGTTCTTTCGAAAAGCGATCTGAGCAGGAACTGAGACTATTTACTTCCGTCGTGGCGCCAAATCAGAACAGTGTTGTTTCCATTCGGGACGGTGGACTGTTGATGTGTCTGGGAACCATCATGTCTCGGGATGGTTACATCCTTACAAAAGCCAGCGAATTACAGGGAGCAATTGATCCCGAAGTCATCCTGCCCAACGGTCGCCGATTTAAGGCGACAGAACTCGCCACGGACTATGCATTTGATCTGGTGTTACTCAAAGTCGATGCCGATGACCTGCAACCTGTTTCCCTTGAACTGCAACGAGAATCGAGTGTCGGAGATCTGGCTGTGCTTCAGAATGGCAAAGGAGAAGCCCTGATCCCCACCGTGATCAGCGTCAAAACTCATACTATGTCAGGTGCCAACAAGGCATTTCTGGGGATTCATATGGGCGAAGACGGCAACGGTGTCCGCATCCTGCGCGTTCTGCCCGGAGGAGCTGCACATCGCAACGGCCTGAAACAGGGCGACGTGATTATGTCGCTCAATGGACGCGTCGTCGATCAGGCAAGAACTCTGGCGGAAGCTGTGGGTGCCTTCAAACCTGGTGACAAAATTTCAATCCGGTTTATGCGTGAAGATAAAATCCGGACCATTGACATCATACTCACGTCACGATTCATTAACGATGATGCAATGCTGCCCCTGTACACTAAACCGGAGTTCGAAGGTCAGTTCGCGAGTACGCATGCAGGTGGTTTTCCCAAAGCCATCCAGATCGACGCGGATGTCTATCCCCGGCAGGTGGGCGGCCCACTGCTCGGACTGAATGGTAAATCGCTTGGAATCGTCATCGCCCGTGCGGATCGTTTTCCCGCCTTTGCGATTCCGGCGGACGCCGTCGCAACCGTGTTCGAACAACTAAAGATTGAGTCAAAAAACAAATCAAATCCGTAACGCCACCAGGATCATGAATCCAGCGGCGTTTCTTGGGGATGTCTTGCCTTCCTCAGGGGCATGCCGGGACTGGAGCCCCTCACGGAACCTCCGCGGCGACAGAGGCTCTGTGAGTGGTTCTTAATCAGCCCCCGGGGACGCGACACGTGGAGTGCCCGTTGAAATTGCCAGCTACGGCCCCCGGTTTACCGACTGCGGATCGTTCGAATGCTCAGACAGATCGGCAGACCTCTTGTGCAGGACCGGTGTTCTTTTTTGGGGACACCGTCAACGCGGATGTTGTAAAATCGCACCGCGTTCCGGGAACATTGTCGCGTTAAAACAACATTGGCACGGAACACCCGGCAGCCCAACTGAGAAAAAGAAAGCTTGTAAGTTATTTGATGGTAAGCAGTTGCGACACGCCATCGGCGTGATTCAGCATTTCGTCCCTGTTCGGTTCACGCTTTGCAACGATTCAGACGTCCCACGTCAAACATGAAGTACTGCGGGCACTCAGGATCGGAAGAAGGCGGAAATGAGTTCAAGAAAAAAGCAACGCTTAACCGTACGGACCGAGGAACAATTTGCGATCGTTTCGCTCGAAGATATGGAAATCTGGGACGGCGCAGATCTGGCACTGATTCGTGAAGCTCTGACGAATCTGATCGCGCAGGAGGGATTTCGAGCCATCGGCGTCAACCTTTCTGCAGTCAAATACATCCCAAGCGGCTTTTTTGGAATGCTGTTCGAGTGGTACGAGCAGGGGATCAAAGTTCGCTTGTATTATCCGCGAACAAATGTGGAGCAGATGCTGTGGTTTCGCATGTTCTTCACGGGTGATGGCGAAGGCGCGTTTAACCTGAACGACGAAGAAGTGCGGGGCAATTCGCCGAACGAACAGGTTGCCTATCACCGCCGCGAATTCATGGCGGGCGATGAAGGTTCTGATGAGGACGAGATTGAAGAACACATCAAATCAGTCCGGTATGGTGTCCGTGCATCCGTGTAACGGAAACTCGGATTCTGCTACATGGCAGCGCGACGACCAGGATGCGATCTTTCGATATGCTCAGACCCGCAACCACCTGCCGTTGGTAACATTTTTCCGGGGCTGCAAAGCTGTCCGGGATTAAACACATCCCGGACAGCGGACATCACCTCCAGGTCGGAGGGAGTAAACAGTCGATTCATCAGGCTGATTTTTTCAACACCAATTCCGTGTTCTCCCGTCACACTGCCCCCCAGATCGATGCAGCGATTGAGAATCTCGTCGCTGGCGAGCATCACACGCCGAACCTGATCGGCATCACGTTCATCAAACAACAGGATCGGATGAATGTTGCCATCCCCCGCATGAAATACATTGACGATACGGAGCCTGTGTCGCTGCCCGACTTCAATAATGAAACGCAGGATTTCCGGAAGCTGCGTTCGAGGGACAACGCCGTCCTGAGTGCAGTAACTGGGGCTCAAACGTCCAATAGCACCAAATGCCTGCTTGCGACACTTCCAGAGCAGCAACCGTTCCTCTTCGGTTCGTGACTGACGCACCTCCCGCGCTCCGCATTCCATACATAAGTCAGTGATCAATCGCGCCTCATCATCCACGACGCAATCCAGACCATCAACTTCGATCAGGAGCACCGCCCCGGCATCCAGCGGAAAACCGAATTCGAATGCCGCTTCGACGGCCGAGACAATCCCCTGATCCATCATTTCAAGAGCCGCGGGAATGATGCCGGCACCGATGATGCTGCTGATAGCCTGAGTCGCTTCATCGACCGTATTGAAGATGCCCAACATCGTGCGATGCGCAGCCGGATCCCTTGTGATTCGCACCCAAACCTTTGTCACGATGCCAAAAGTGCCCTCGCTGCCAACGAAGAGGCCTGTCAGGTCCACGTCGTTTCCTCGACCACACGGTCCGCCAAACTGAACCAGTTCGCCCTCCGGCGACACAAATTCAACACCCAGCACATGGTTGACAGTGACTCCGTACTTCAATGTATGCGGGCCTCCTGAGTTGGTCGCAATGTTGCCGCCGATAGTGCACGCACCTTGACTGCTCGGATCAGGTGCATAGTGAAACCCGCTGCCGGCAAGCGCTCGAGTCAGTCTCACATTAACGACGCCGGGCTCGACCACGGCATAACGATCTCGCAGGTTAATGTCGAGAATTCTGTTCATGCGAGTGAGGGCGACCATCACGCCGCCGCCAACCGGCAGACACCCACCCGCCAGACTCGTGCCGGCGCCGCGGGGTACGAATGGTATTCGCGCTGCCACACATTCGTGAACAATACGCAGCACCTCGTCGGATGATTGAGGGAAAACAACAACATCCGGCGTCGTTTTTTCAACGACATAGCCGTCGCACTCGTAAACGAGCAGTTCGTCTGCCGCACTCAGGAGACGTTCAGGGCCTACGATCGCGGCGAGGCGTTTTAGAAATTCGGCCGTCACTACTGCGTGGGGCGCTGCCGGTGTGTGAATGGTTGCATGAGTCATCATGCTCTCGATTGTAACCTGCTTTCAGGTGTTCGAAAAGCTGCGAAGTTTACCAACTGCGAGAATGCAGCGCAGCGGTTTTGCACAAGTCGACACCACCATTTGGCCACCAGTATTGTCGGCAGACACTAGCCCTCCGAATAATTCTCACAAAGTCCCCGCATTTTTTCCGGCACGTTCTGCCGCAGGTCCGCGCAGGCGATGACCGCTGTTTCTGACGGGATTTGTGAACCGGTTCGCCGGTTTTCCGGTCTTCAACTGAAGTAAGCAGACGTTGCTGCCGAAATTCTGACCTGTGTTCTTGAAAAGATGTTCGATAGCTTGTACGCTTCCGCACGTCGAAAGTGCCGCAAGGCAAAGCGAGGGGTCGTAGCTCAGTTGGTTAGAGCGCCAGCCTGTCACGTTGGAGGTCGCGGGTTCAAGTCCCGTCGACCTCGCTTGGAAACCTGTTGTTCCTTCACTGGAACAACAGGTTTTTTTACGCACCATGGCCATGGGCGACAAAAGTAAACATTACTCTACGAGTGATCAGTGGCGATTGAAACACGTGTAGTTTCAGCTTCCGGCCGACATGGTTTGCATTTGAGGGGCCGTCGCTGCCACTGGACGGCAGAAAGCCAGCCGAATACCAGCCGGTGTTGTAATTAACCACGTGGATGACATTGTTTGTGGACTGACTTGAGCCGACTGTGTTCTACATGCGTGTAGACCTGCGTGGTTCTGATACTCGAATGCCCTAACATCTCCTGAAGTGCTCGAATGTCCGCTCCTCCCGCCAACAAATGCGTTGCGAAGCTGTGTCGGAGTGTGTGTGGACTCACTTCCTGAGCGCACCCTACCCGGGCTGCGTATCGCTGCACAAGTGCCCATACCGTTTCACGATTCATCACGCGTCCGCTGCGTGTCAGAAACAGGTAACCACAATCAGTTCCGGCCACCGCGACCATCGCGGGTCTTTCATGGTCGAGGTACTTGCGAATCGCGTCAGCGGCCACAGGGTTCAACGATACAAGTCGTTGTTTATTGCCTTTCCCTGTGCAGCGGCAGAAGTTCTCCTCTAACTGCACGTCCTGCTGCCTGAGCCCGATGACTTCTGATACACGGCAGCCTGTTGCATACATGACAGCGAGTAACGCGCGGTCCCGGAGTGAATAGCGATCCACAGTTCCGGTGGGTGCCATCAACAGAGCATCGACCATTTCCGGACTCAGGACTTTTGGAAGTCGCTCCCAGAGTTTTGGCGAGCTGACAAGATCCACGGTACTTTCAGCAACAACTCCTTCCAGCATCAAGAAACGAAAGAACATCCGTACCGCGACAAGATTGCGGCCCACGCTGCTGGACGCCAGTCCCAGGTGCTGAAGGTAGTCGAGGAACGCTGTGATCGTCGGCACGCCGATATCATGGATCCCGGCTTTTCCGTTGTTCCGATTCCACGTGCAGAACCGTTCCAGATCTCTGCCGTAGGCCGCCATTGTATTTGGCGACATGCCACATTCGGCATCAAGATACGTGATAAATCCGGGGATCCATTGCGCAGGATCCCGAAAAGCAGCGACCGCAGACGAACGGCCTTCTGGTGGACGTTT
Organism: Planctomycetaceae bacterium; assembly: GCA_020426105.1. GTDB lineage: Bacteria > Planctomycetota > Planctomycetia > Planctomycetales > Planctomycetaceae > SXXK01. Next base: position 1,346 of record JAGQQS010000201.1, on the reverse strand, counting down.
GCGACGTGTCATTTCTTCTCTCAAAAAAAATCGCCGTCAACGTTCAGAGGGGGAATGAACGATGCCGGCGACAGCTGGAAACCGTCAGAAAACGGTGTTCCTACAATGGTCGGTCGGAAAGAAACAGAGTTCTCTATCGACCAACAGTGACATCGTCATATTCAGCCCGCATGCTTCGCAGTTTCAAATGAATTCACGTTTATCACGATTGTACGGGAAAAACCATGGATTTGAACCGGAGTTATTTCCACAGGCCTTCTCGAGGTGTCACCGCCGACAATTCGGAAAGCTGCTGATACAAAGCGCGTTCTTCATCAGAAAGTTCGCGGGGGAGTACTACCTTCAGAACGGCAAATTGGTCACCCCGTTCGCCTGTTTTGGGATTTCGTACACCTTTACCACGGAGGCGGAGCTTTGCACCGCTGGATGTGCCGGAAGGAACGCTGAGGACCAGCATGCCTTCCGTAAGTGTCGGTACGTCGATCTTTGCCCCCAACGCAGCCTCGCTGGGAGTGACCGGGATATCCACCAACAGATTAAGGCCTTCTCTTCGAAACCAGGGGTGTGCTGCGATATGGATCGTCACCAATAAATCACCCGCGGTGCCGCCTCCCGATCCGGGATTGCCTTGCCCCGCAAGACGAATCGACTGTCCCTCGTCAATGCCTGCCGGGATTTTTACCGTGAGCCGTTCGGCCCTGGATCCCTGCTGAACGGACAACGAGTATTCGCCCCCTTCGACCGCAGTGGTGAACGGAATCGTAATCTCGGCTTTGACATCAGCTCCCTTTTGAGCACGTGCCTGTCCCCGCCGACCACCTCCCGCACTTCCAAACGGGTTGCCGCCTCTCCCGCCGCCACCAAACATACCCCCTAACAGCTCTTCGATATCAAATGCAGCGCCGCCACTGCCGCCACCGCCAAATCCCTGAAACGGATTTCCACCATTACCACCAGAACCACGAAACGCATGGCCAAACTGGTCAAAGTTCTTTCGCTTTTCGTCGTCGCTGAGAATGTCGTACGCTTCAGTAATCTCAGAAAATTTCTTTTCTGCGTCCGGATCCGGCGGCTTAACATCCGGATGAAACTTGCGCGCGAGTTTTTTATAGGCCTTACGAATTTCGTCCTTCGAGGCCGACCGGGAAACACCAAGCACTTCGTAGTAGTCGCGTTTTGACATGGCCAAAGGATAGCATTTGTATTGCCAGATTAAAGTCGTTACAACGAACGGGAATCGCAGACCCGCAAAAGATCTCGCCCGCGAATCGATCAGAAAAATCGCCCAGTTGCAGAATCACCGCGGCTTGCCGCTAATTGGGTGCAGACGCGGTTCGGATTTTCCT
>JAGQQS010000200.1 GCA_020426105.1 Planctomycetaceae bacterium | reverse complement strand
CCGCAGCCAGCTGGCGTTGCTGTTCAGCCAGCAGTTCTCGCTGGCGATCAATTTCTTCGGACCGCAGACCCACTTCTCGTTCCCGCGCCGACAGACGTTCGCGAACAGACGCAAGATCGTCGGATTGAGCCGTCAGCTGAGCCGCACGCGCTTCGGCAGCGTCCAGTCGGGATTCGGCTTGCCGCTCTCGTTCACGTACGACCTGCGTCAGCTCATCCAACTGCTGCTGCCGCAGGGCTAACAGTCGCTGGTGTTCCTGAATTTCATTCAAGAGTACGGTTGAGACAGGAGGATCCGGAACCGGTGAGGCAGGAGCCGGGGCAGGAATCTCGTGCGATGTATTCGTCCAACGAGGACTGCATTGCTGGACGAAAGTGGTCGGAATTCGGGGAGACGTGAAAAGCTCGTCAGCGGGCTCATGGAACGATGTTGATACATCATGCAAATCGAGTCGGAAGGAAACCGGACCAAAGGAGACGATGTCGCCCTCGGAAAGTTCACACGTCCCTGACACAGGCAGATCATTGACCCACACGCGGCCATCCAGCCGATTCACAGTGAAGCTCTCGACTTCGCGGCGAAAGCGGCAATGTGCCGGTTTCGCACCGGGAAAATTCAGGAGAAAATCGCAATTCTCGCTGGAGCCGCATTCGTAGCAACCGTCATTCATCGCGCGAAAAGCAGCGTGATGCGCGCCATACAGCGGTGTCAGAACAGGGACCCGAGTTGTAGTAGAGTGAATGTACCGTGTTGTGGCGAAGGACATGCCGTTCTCCGAGGAGCTTCTTAACTTCTTGTAATTCGCCTGGTCCGCTGTCCTTGAGGGGAACGAAACAGAAGTCGGGTCGATGCGAGCCGGCACCGGAGTCTCAGTGACAGTCGTATCGATTTTCCGGCCAGGCAGAAAATGGGTCGCTATTGCAACCTGTGAAAGAAATAGCTCAAAAAGAATCTGCCGGACGTATCGATATGCTGCCGGAACTCAACACCTATGAGAAACCCGCTGTGCCGGACGTACGATTCCGATTCTGCCGATTGCGCGAGTCAATGTTTTTCTACGACTCGTGATGTTCTTCTGATTTTGCAGTAGCCACAGCAAACTCAGGTGCGAATCATGGCGAGGCCTGAATTGACGGTTCCTCTAAGAACAGCGATTTTTCCGAACAGATGACCTCCGACAACGGAATTCAGGGATTGACGAGACGCAACACCGCTTCCGGGTCCAGCGGAATGATCAGCGACCTAAGATGAAAGGACTTGGGAAAATGCGAGCGCGACAACAAGCCCATCGGCCGGGAAGCCACCCTGCACGACAGGTTCCAGCCGCCTTAGTCCAGGTTCTTCGTGATTTTTTTGACTTCTGCCAGTCGTGCAGGAATTGAGTCTGCTTCAGGGCACCGCGAAGATGCAGGTTGTGCCATGGCACCAGAAATCAGGGTTCTTTAACTGTGTTGAATAACGACGCTTCATCGTCAGGTCGCATTTGGTATGCTTCGCATCTGCTGCTGTGTCTGCTCCAGGTTGCTGCTGTTTCCTGGGCGCTCCTGACGCCGGATCCCTACGCGTTAGTCCGCGGCACGTCCCTTGGCTGGCTGCAGAGCGTGAGCGATCTGTTGCAGCATACGTTGGTCTTTACAGTGCTGTCTGCCACGGTGTTCAGTCTGTGCCTGGCCATTTTTGGCGAATTTCCCCCCGTTGCTGTGTTTTCGATGCTGGGTTACTGCCTGTTTGTGGAGGGCCTTCAGGCCTTTGTCCCCGGTCGAACCTGCGACCCCCGCGACGCCATAGCAAACGTGACAGGATTTGTCCTCGGCCTTGCGATCGCCCGAGTGGTTTCAATGCTGCGACCGTCGGTGTTCAATATTCCTGGCTAAACCGCGTTCCAGATCAAGATGCGGAGTTTCGAAGACAAGTCAGCAACGTGAACGCCGACCCACCGGCCCCGACTTCGCGGCTCTTGAGACACTTGTCCTCAGCCATAGTCGAAGAATCCTGATCTCATCCTGAACTCGGTTGAGCCTCGTAGTCCGGGCCTGCGAGTGGTCAGGAACCAAAGGTCAGGTAGCCCGAAGAGTACTCCTTCCGACTGGTTCCGGAACACTTCCGAACAGCGAGTTCAGGGCGAACGCGAGATCGACTCATACCAGTCTTAGTGGACGAGGCAACAAGTCCTTGATGGACAAGGATTCATTGACTCGTCCGCTGCAGTAAATTCTTTTCTGCC
>JAGQQS010000199.1 GCA_020426105.1 Planctomycetaceae bacterium | reverse complement strand
ATGCTGTGAAGCACTTCCTCCCGCCGGATTCCCAACCCCGTGCTGACGGGACTTGACGTCGGGAGACGCCAGGATTTCAGCCTTGCGAAGCCATTGGCTTAAATTTCCGCCCGCGCAGTACGCGGTTACCTGGTAACTCACGGGCCCCGCCTGGCCAGCTTCATACACCGGCACCAAATGCGGATGAGTGACCCTCGCGGCAAGTTGAGATTCTCTGATGAATCGGGCCTGAAGGTCCGGCGTGGCCAGAGTCTCCGGTCGCGGAATCTTAACCGCTACCAGCCGTTTTAACGTTGGATCTTCCGCCAGAAAAACGACACCAAACCCGCCGGAACCCAGGCGCCGAATGAGTTGAAATCGTCCAATCTGACGCGGCGTGCCTTTCAAATCGTCAGGCGAGACGATCGACAGCCCGCTCTGGAAGCCCGCTCCGGTTGCCGTGTTCGAGTTTGACGCCGAGAGACGCCGACGATCCTGATCCAGCAATCGCAGGCAGTTTTGCACACGATCCAACCGACGCTGCAAACTCGCATCGTCTCGCGAAGAAACCCAAGTTCGCTTCGTGATGGACGACGTATCGGGCGTCGCCGCCAGCTCCTCGTCAAAACGAGCAAGCAATTCACTGAACTGCGTTTCCGGATCCCCGGGTGATTGTGTCATCGATCTCATCCAGCTCCTGTTGCAGTAGTTCAACAGCTCGCGCCCAAAGTTTGCGAGCCGCCTCGGCTGAGCGTCCCATTCGCTTACCGATATCGTCAAATGAAAGGCGCTCGTAATTCCGGCACTGAATGATTTCCTGATAGTGTTCCGGAAGCCGTTTCATGGCCGCCGCTAAAGCGTCGAATCGCTCGTTTTTAACCACCATGCTGCTGGGCGACTGTTGTTCGCCGGCAAACAGATGTTTCCTGTATTCGCCGTCAAAATACGCTACTTCACGCGAAACATCGCGTTTCCCCGTGCCTCGGTAACTGCGAATGACATTGGCGACATTGTTGAGTAACAATCGCCGGAGCCATGCCTGAAAATCCTGAGGAGAAGTCCCTTTGAATTGCCCAAAATCCCGCTTCGCCTCCAGAAATGATTCCTGAACAAGATCCGACACACTCGCCTTGACCTTGATATCGGACCCCAGTTCTTCATCCGCAAGCAGGCTCAAATAGTCCCGGTATGCCTGAAGCAACTGTCCAAGTGAACAGTTTGACCCCTGCCGCGCGTCCTGCAGCAGTGCCACCAGACGAAGTTCGGGCTCCGATTCACGGGTTTCAACGACAGACATCAGATCACACCACTACAGGCACGGTGTTAATAAAATCCGGACAGAAATTCTGCTGCGATATTATGGCATTCCCAATTGAAAGCAATTGCCTTGTTCATTCCTGAAATCGTCATTTCAGAAATATTGCAGGCTTTTTGCGTCCGGTCTTTCATGCCGGCGTGCCTTGACCTGTGGTGATTTTTCCATTTTCAGCGTTTGCCGGTCAAAAGCGTCGGTGCATTGGGAGTGGGAATGCTGACGTGCGGTGAATAAGGGTTGCGGTGGTCAGGTCGTGTGACCTGGCGTTTGATTTTTCATGTATGGAATGTGCTGTATGACCGGGTTGGTTGCTTCGCTGAAGCGTGCATTGAATTTTCCCCGTAAATGTCGACGACAGAATCAGCGGTCTTCTGAATTGCAGTTCTGGGTGCCTCAGATTCAGCATTTGGAGGCGCGGTTGGTCCTGTCAGCTCCCAGCATCATCTCGACCGGCGGTCCCTATGGTCCTCTTGCTGTGGGAGAGGATCTGATGCTGAATGCATCAGCGACGGACGCCGACAACGCACCGTTTGAATTGACATATGAGTGGGACCTCAACGGTGACGGGATTTCAGGGGACATTCCACCCGGATTTGATGGAATGAATATGGTTCCGTATTCGATGCTGATCGGACTCGGCATCATGCCAGGTTCGACCGTGACCATCGGGCTGTCAGTCAGTGATCCCGAGGATAATCATACGACAGCGTTCACAACGCTGACCCTTCAGGAAAATATGCCTCCGATGGTCGATGCCGGCGGTCCCTACATACTGGGGCCCATGCGAGAACTTTCACTTTTCGGCATGGTGATGGATCCGGATGGTGGATTCTCTCCGGAATTGCCAGCCATTGAATGGGATTTGAACGACGACGGAATCTATGGTGATGGTCTGATCAATTCGGAATTTGCAATGGTCTCGCTGAGTGAGTTGCAATCGCTCGGGATTGCGACTGTCGGAACGCACACAATTCATCTGCGTGCTACCGATCCTTTTGGCGGTGTGGCGACAGCGAGCACTACGCTGGAGATTACCAATCAGGCTCCGACCGATGTGTCCGCCGGTCCTCCCGGAACAAATTATGGTCCCGTTCAGCCAGGTCAGGATCTGCAGCTGTCAGCATCGGCGATGGATTTTGACGACGATCCTTTCCTGTTGACTTACCAATGGGATCTGAACAATGACGGTCTGTACTCAGAGAACATCTCTGGTTCAGCCCCGATTGTGTCTTATGCTCAGCTTGTCGGTCTGGATTTTGTCGCCGGACTGAATCCGATTCGTGTTCGAGTTACCGATCCTTTTGGGGCCTCAGCAGTTTCTGACATCGCTTATGTAGAATTTGCGGGCAATCTACCGCCCGTCGTGAACGCTAACGGACCCTATACGATCAACGATCATAGTTTTCCGATTTCTCTTTCGGGGGCAGGTACGATCGACCCTGACGGCCACTCCGAGTACCTGATCTATGAGTGGGACCTGAACGGTGATGGAGTTTTTGGCGACGCGAGCGGGCCTGGCGGCGATGCCATGATTGATGCGGAGATGCTCCGATTTCTGGGAGTGACGACGACTGGTCCCCATACAATTTCGCTGCGCGTCACCGATGAAGTTGGTGACAGCGCGACGGCTTCGACCATACTGACAATCAATAATCTTGCTCCCACACTGGCTGACCCCGGACTTATGGGACCGATCTTCCCGGGGGATCCGCTGTGGCTGTCCGGATTTGCTTCCGATCCGGATGATCCGTCGCCGGAGGCTCTTACCTATGAATGGGATCTGAACGGTGACGGCCAGTTTGAGATCACAGGAAACGGTGTCAGCGTACCCTACAGTGAGTTATTGGGAATTGGCTGGACCACGGGCGACAATACGGTCGTGATGCGAGTGACAGACCCGTATGGTGCATCGCTGGACGCCACCGGCACTGTGAGTTTCACCGCCACGGCACCGCCCGTGGCCAGTATCGGCGGACCTTATTCCTATTACGGATCACCAATCACGCTGGATGCAACAGGCTCAGAAGACCCTGATCCTTCTGTTTTGCCGGGGATGCTGACATTTGCCTGGGACCTGGACAACGATGGTGAGTTCGACGATGCGAATACCCCAACCGTCAGCATGAATCTCACGCTGCTGACAGCTCTGGGTCTCAATGCGACAGGTGTTTACCCGATTGCGGTGCGGGTCTCCGATGAATACGGAGCGACATCGACGGCCGCAACGACTTTGACTCTGAGTGATACTCCGCCTGTCACGAATGCAGGAACACCTGACCAGGCATTCGGGCTTAATGGGTTGGTGGCCA
>JAGQQS010000198.1:1198-9872 GCA_020426105.1 Planctomycetaceae bacterium | reverse complement strand
CGCCGATTGACCCGCGGCATAGCCACTCTCCTTCAAAAGCGTTGACGTCGTTTGCATGAAAGCACTATAAAAACCGACGTTTCGCTTGTCAAGTGCCAGGTACTGTTGAATCTCGCGAGGTACTGTTGAATCTCGTTTCAATTGCGACTGCGTCGTTCGAAGATTGTGAAGAAAAGAATGCCATGCCGCATTCTCTGCGTCACAGTTTTCCGACGCATCTTCTGGAAAGCGTTGCTAATATTCGCACGGTGCGGGAACTGCCGGGTCACGAAGACGTGCGGACGACGATGATCTATTTGCACGTGATGAATAAACCGGGCCCGGCGGTGAAGCGTCTGGCGGATTTGGTTTAGAGTGTTCAGCGTTTCGAAATCGTTTCATCCAGATTCAGGAGCACGCTCATGGCAGTGGCCCATGCAGCCGTTTCCGCTTGGTCCAGTGCCTGATTGTAGTCGGCATCCCCGATTTCTAAGAACGCAGCAGCGGCCTCGATGTCTTCTGCAAAATGTTGATGAGCTGCCTGATAGATTTGTTTGAGCTGTTCGAATTCGGAATTGTTCGGGGATCGTGCCAGCACAATCTGGAAGGCCAGCTGGTTGCGTTCACGATCCGCGTCGGCCGCCAGCATAATGCGTTCTGCCAGTTTACGCGCGGCCTCGATGTACGTCGGGTCGTTCAGAAGCACCAGAGCCTGCAGTGGTGTATTCGTGCGGGCGCGACGGACAACGCAGGTTTCACGGTCGGGAGCATCAAAGGTGGCCATCCCCGGCGGCGGACAGGTGCGTTTCCAGAAGGTGTACATGCTGCGACGATAACGCCCATCGTCGGTATCAGGGACATACTTGTCACGCCGCTCGACGCTCACGTCTTCCCAGAGTCCATCGGGTTGATAAGGCTTGACGCTGGGACCGCCGATTTTTTCCACCAGCAGACCACTGACGAACAGCGCATTGTCGCGAACCGTCTCAGCCGACAGTCGATTGCGAGGCCCACGGGACAGGAGTCTGTTTTCAGGATCGCGTTCGAGTTGGACCGCGTTCGTCGCGGACGACTGGCGATACGCAGCCGACATCACGATCTGCTTCAGAATGACTCGCTGATCCCATTTCTGCCGCACCAGCTCAGTCGCCAGCCAGTCGAGCAATTCTGGGTGTGATGGGAGAGCACCCTGGATTCCGAAATCCTCGACAGTTTCCACAATCCCAATGCCAAACAGCATCTCCCACAGGCGATTGACGGCGACGCGGGCGGTCAATGGATGTTGCGGGGCCGTCAGCCATTCCGCAAGCTGCAGTCGATTCAAATACTGTGCCGCCTGCGAAACCTGCTTCGTTCCCGGCAGTTCGAGCATCTCGGGAAATCCCGGCTCAACCTGTTCCCCACGCTGGTCATATTGTCCTCGTTTGAGGACAAAGATCGGTCGTGGTTCAGCGGGCTCCGCCATGATCATTGTGGCCGGTATTTCAGCATCCAGCTTGGCGCGCTGTTCAGTCAATGCCTTCTTTTCGGACTGCAGTGCTGTTGCATCCGCATTTGGGTCTGCTGTAAGCCTGGAAATTTCGGCATCGACTTCCGTGAGGCGTCCGTCAATGCGATTGAGTTCGGCCTGTTGCTCGGGCGTCGGCAGCTTGAGCAATGGTTCGGCCATGCGTGCCTTGTTATACGAAACAACCCTGTCCGGTACATTGTTGAAAAACGCGGCGAACTGATAGTACTCCTTCTGCGTCAGGGGATCATATTTATGATCATGACACCGCGCGCATTGCAGGGACGTTGCCATAAACACAGTGGCTGTGGTGTGCACCCGATCAGCAACATACTCAACATGATATTCTTCCTCGAAGACTCCGCCCTCAGTCGTCAATACATGGTTACGACTGAATCCGGTGGCAACTTTCTGTGATATCGATGCGTCCGGCAACAGATCCCCGGCAATCTGTTCTGTCAAAAACTGGTCATACGGCATCCCATCGGTAAACGCCTGGATGACCCAGTCACGCCACGGCCACATGGTTCGAGTCTCGTCGTTGTTGTAACCATTTGTGTCTGCATAGCGGGCAGCGTCCAGCCACTGCATCGCCATCCGTTCGCCATAGCGAGAAGAGCTCAACAGTCGATCAACCACGTCAGAATAGACCACTTCCTTGTCGATCGTCGTGAGCTGGGCTTCGAAGGACTTCAATTCGTCGAGTGATGGGGGAAGCCCCGTCAGGTCCAGGCTGACACGTCGCAGCCAACCATGCGGAGTGGCCTCTTCATTCGGCGTCAACCCTTCGCGTTCCAGACGGTTCAGGATAAACGCATCAATTTCGTTTCGAGGCCACGCGGCCCTTTTCACGGGAGGTAAGTCCGCACGCACAGGCGGTAAGTAAGCCCAGTGCGACGTAAATTCGGCGCCCTGCTCGATCCATTGTCTCAGGATCTCACGCTGTTGGTTTGTGAGGGGCTTTTTAGCGGACTCGGGTGGCATTTGAGTATCCGCATCATGCGAATGAATGCGAACCAGCAATTCGCTTTCTGCTGGTTTGCCGGGCACTATCGCGATATTTCCGCTGTCGCAGATCGCAGTCGCCGTGTCCCTGCGATCCAGGCGAAGCCCCGCCTGTCGAGCCTTTTCATCGGGGCCATGGCAACTCCAGCAATGGTTCGCCAGAATCGGACGCACATCCTGATCAAATCGCACACGCTGCTGGGCCTGTCCGATTTTCACAGAACATGCGGCGACGACCAGTGCCGTTAAACAATATATGGCGACGTTGAGTTTCATGAATTGCATTCAGACTGGCAGGCTGAGAATCAGACGACAATCTCAGCTTCGATGAAATTTGTTGCATCCGCACGGTAAGCTTTCTGCATTTGCTGCAGCGTTTTCCAGCGGATGGTGTGATTCGGACTTTCAAATTCCGGTGACTCTGCCGGAAGGTTCAGAAGGCTTTCCTTGCGGATCACCATGGCACGCACTTTTCGTGTTCGGATATCCCCGTCACATTCATTCGTCAGACAAATGAGATAGCGGACAGCGACATGGGACTGACCAGCTTCGCGCCGAAACAGGCCCTCGGCAAACGTTTCCGACAGTTCGTTAAGCACCGCGTTCAGGTAAAACCAGCGATCCTCCTGAGGAAGCGGGACCAAAGGATTTTCTTTAGTGGTCGACTGTGCGGCTTTAATCAGACGTTCCACGGCCACCGCATTCAGCAGAATTTCTTCACACGTTTTTTCGAGCACGGTGCGGATCATGAGCTTACCATTGTGCAGCGAATTGAGCGACACATTCAGGCGATTAAAGAATTCACGCTTCTTCCAGCTCTGCGATGCACGCCAGCGACCAAACAACCAGCCTGCGACGGTGAACGCCGCAGCCGTGATTAATTTAATGCCGTGCTGCGTCGCCAGATCCCGCACGGTATTTATAAAATCCTGCATATTTTTCGCTTTTCAGATTCGTCGTGTGCGTTTTTGAAGGTGTGTCGTGAACTTAAGAATCCGGCTGCATCTGTTGAATCAGACATTCTCAACAGAGCCCGCGGCTGATGCTTCAGCAACGGGCACGCCGATGGCCTGCAGGATATCCATCTTTTGCCGCTGCCGGGTATCCCAGGTCTGCAAATAGTGTTGATAGGCCGGATGCTGTTCTGACTGCTCCGACAGCATCTCGTATGTCATTTGAGTTAGCGTCTGCTCTTCATCCAGCGTGAGTTTTCCCAGCAGCACACGACTTCTGAGAAAAACAAAATAGGTGTCCAGTACGTCACACCGGCAGTAGTCGTTAATTTTATCGACATGGCCGTCGTTGTACAGATCCTGCACCTGAGATCCATCAATTCCTGCCTTGCCTGGTTTTGCAATGAGATTGGCCAGCAGGTTCAAACCGCCGTGCATCCTGAATGATCCGAAATTGGTGAGCAGGTCCTGCAAATCAAGATGCGCGTCGTGATTGTATCGATTTCGAGACTGCTCAAACGCCCTCGAATCGACATTAAACCACGCTGGGATGCTGATCCCGAATCGAAACGCCGCGACTTCGAGGACTGGAACATCGTAGCCGCGACCATTGAAGGTCACCAGAGTCGGCCGTTGATAGTGCTGCCACCCCTGCCAAAATCGACGGACAATTTCCTGCGGCCGAAATTCCGGACTGTCCAGCACAATGAGTTCGAGTAATCGAAAGTCTGCTGCAACCTTGGCAATCGCTACCGAAACCGGAAGGACAAACGTGAGGGGCAGAACATCTTTGCCGGTTTCCTCAAGAAGTTGCCGTCGATAGCGTGTCACGGCCTCTCTCGGAGTCAGTTCTTCGTCGGGGAATCGCACTTTACGGATCAGATCACCGTCTCCTACTGTTTCGATATCGAAGATCAGATACTTCACGTCGCTCATCATGGGCTCCTGGATTTTGTCTGTCGGTGCGAAACTTTTGGCAGGCGGCTCGCATTTCGCGGGAATGTGAGCTCAAATTCTCAGGCTGCCACGGAATACCACTATCATTTAAGGACTGTAACGGCACGGCTATGTCTGAATCTGAGCGACAGAATACCAGCGATCACTCGAATGTTGCACCCTCGGCACTGGAAGAACAGGCAATTCGTGGATTAACAACGGCGTATCAGCGGATGCGTCAGGAAATCGGCAAGGTCGTCATCGGACAGGACGAGGTAATCGACCAGTTGTTGATTGCGATGTTCTGCCGCGGACATTGTCTGCTGATTGGCGTGCCCGGACTAGCGAAGACGCTGTTGTGCAGCACGATCGCCGGAATTCTTCAGCTCTCGTTCCGTCGCATTCAGTTCACGCCCGATCTGATGCCTTCGGATATTACCGGCACAGACGTCCTGCAGGATGATCCGGAAACCGGTCGCAGGGTGTTCCAGTTTATTCAGGGCCCGCTGTTTACAAACGTGCTTTTGGCTGACGAAATCAATCGCACGCCCCCGAAGACTCAGGCCGCATTGCTGGAAGCGATGCAGGAACGGCACTGTACGGTAGGTTCCCATACTTACGATTTGCCGGACCCGTTCTTTACGCTCGCGACTCAGAATCCGATCGAGCAGGAAGGTACGTACCCGCTCCCGGAAGCGCAGCTGGACCGGTTCATGTTCAATATCCTCGTGAAGTATCCGTCCGCCGTTGAAGAGCTCCAGATCCTGAAGCAGACGACGGGAACCGAAAAACCGGAGCTCACACCCATTCTGACCGGACGTCAGATTCAGGCTCTGCAGCAGGTCGTTCGCCGAGTACCCTGCGCGGAATATATTTTCGTTTATGCGCGGGATCTGGTGCGTGCGACACGGCCGAATGAAAATGAAGCTCCTCCGTTTATCAGGGAACTCATCTCGTGGGGCGCAGGGCCGCGTGCCGGGCAGTTCCTGATTCTTGGCGCACGAGCCTATGCGTTGCTGCAGGGGCGATTTCACGTCACCACCGATGATGTCAAGGCCGTTGCAAAACCTGTTCTGCGCCATCGCATCATGACGACGTTCGCCGCTGCCAGTCAGGGTGTGACTCCGGATGTCGTGATCGACCGGCTGCTTAAATTTGTCCCTGTCGAACTGCATGAACGCGCCAAAAAACGCCTTAAGGCCGGCGCAGATTAATGATCTGTCACAGGTAAAAACTGGGGTAGTGGACGACGCAACGAGTCCTGAAATACCATAAAACACAGGGACTCGTAGCCTCGTCCACTACAACTATCCCTCAAGTTAAGCAGTGACAGACCAATCGTGGTCATGCGACGGGTGTCCCTGTCTAACCCCCCTGTCTATTCCCTGTTGACGACTTCATCCAGATTCAGAATCAAACTGGTCACTGTCGTCATCGCGGCAATTTGTGCTTCATCACTGGCAGGGTTCACTTTGGTTTCGCCAACATGAAGTAATTCCCGGGCGGCGGTACGATCATTGCGAAATAATTCAAGGCTCCGCTCAAATCGGCCTTTCAGCAGTGTCAATTCTTCAGGGCGCGGCAATCTGGCCGTTGCGATCATGTAAGCCTGCTGAATGCGTTCTTCGATGCTCCCTTCGGTACTGTTCATCACTCGCTCCGCAAACACTCGAGCCGCCTCAACAAACGTGACATCGTTCATCAGAGCCAGTGCCTGCAGGGGTGTATTTGTTCGCGCACGCTGCACCGTGCAGGCTTCCCGCGCGGTCGCGTCGAAAGTCACCATCGTGGGCGGCGCAACGGTTCGCTTCCAGTAGGTGTACAGACTGCGTCGATACAGATCGTCACCGTGATCCTGAGCGTACTCTGTGTCAGAAGCAATCTCCCGCCAAAGTCCCTCCGGCTGATAGGGCTTTACCGAAGGACCTCCAATGCGATCTGTTAACAGTCCGCTGATGAACAGCGCCTGATCACGAATGGTTTCTGCCGACAGTCGACGACGAGTGCCCCGCGCCAGCAGTCGATTGTCAGGATCACGCTGGTACAATGCATCCGATACCTGCGAAGCCTGTCGATATGTGGCACTTGTGACGATGAGCCGCTGGAGTGCCTTCATGTCCCAGCCGAGGCGGATAAATTCAGTGGCCAGCCAGTCGAGCAGTTCCGGGTGACTGGGGCTTTCTCCCTGAGCGCCAAAATCTTCACTGGTACTCACCAGTCCCTGACCAAAGTACATTTGCCAGAATCGATTGACCGCAACACGAGCGGTCAGTGGATGGTCCGGCCTGACCAGCCAGCGTGCCAGGCTGAGGCGATTTCGTGGAGCATCCGGGGGCACGGATGGAAATACTTCAGGAACTCCCGGCTCAACTCTTTCCGCCGGATGATCATACTGGCCGCGGACCAGCACGTGAGTCTCCCGGGGTTGTTTCAGTTCTTCCATCACCATCACAGTTGGCAGGTTCTCTAAGAATTCTCTGCGCTCTTGTGTAAGTTGCGTCAGTCGATGGGCGGCCTCGCGGAACATTGGCGGGGCGTGATGTTCAAGAAAATACCGTGACAGTTTTTCGCGTTGTGCGTCATTCCGAGATTCTGGCTGCAACGCATGGATTTCTGAAACGGTCTCAGAAACAGCAACGCACTGAACGTCTGCAGGTGACAGATCACGATCAAATATACGAACGTCGTCCAGGGCCCCTGTAAACAGCTTCTGACCACCACCGATACGCAGCGGCTCCATCGGCAAGGCGAATGTCTGATTGATCTGATCGAGTTTAATCTCCAGGGGAATTTGCTGAGCATTGATGTACACCCGAATCCCGTTCGCTGCGCGTGATCCGTCATAGGTGACCGTTAAATGCTGCCATTGATTCAGCGGCAGCGACTGGCGACTTTCAACCCGGATCGCATCGTCCAGCCAACGATTGATGAGATTCACCTGCACTCGGCCATCCTGAAGCTGCAAATAATACCCCGCCGCCTGTTCCTCCGGCGTCATGCGGGAAATCATGGTTCCCACATTGCATGCGGGATAGACCCAAAACGCGATGGTGAACTTGTCCATGTAGCCAAATCCAGCCGAGTCTCCGGCATTCAGGCTGCCTGTTCCGTCAAACCGGAGCGCATTTCCCGATCGCCCCGCTGCATAATCCGGTGTTAGCGCCCCAAACGATGCATCCGCGTGGCCAACATCATCAGTGAGATGACCGTCAAATGAAAAATGATTTACGAGACCATCAGATACGGTCCAGTCAATCGGCTGCTCAAACGACACCTCCGTTTCCCAGACTTGCTGCCGTTCCGCCAGTTCGGCCTGCCGGGATTTCTGCAAAGCGGTCAGCGTTTCAATTTCCTGATCCAGACTTTCCAGGTGCGACTGCTGGTCGGGTGAGGGCGCGGCGATATACGGCGGAGAGTTGCCGACTTTAATCGCGCGGCCCTGCTCCGGAATATTGTTGAAATACGCGAACACCTGATAAAACTCTTTTTGCCGGATTGGATCGTACTTGTGATCATGGCATCGAGCGCATCCCATGGTCAGACCCAACCAGACCGTGAACGTTGTATCAACACGATCCACAACATATTCGACCTGATATTCTTCAGGTATAATCCCGCCTTCTGCGTTGCCTCGGTGATTGCGGTTAAACGCCGTCGCGATACGCTGATCCAGTGTTGGCGACTCCAGCAGGTCACCGGCCAGTTGTTCAACAGTAAACTGGTCAAAGGGCATGTTGCTGTTGTATGCGTTGATTACCCAGTCTCGCCAGCGCCACATCGACCGCGGGCCGTCGGTCTGATAGCCGCTGGTATCTGCGTATCGCGCGGCGTCGAGCCATCGAACAGCCATGTGCTCGCCATAGTGTGGTGATGCCAAAAGCCGATCAACGACTGATTCGTAGCCTTCTGGGGAAGGGTCAGAAATGAAAGCGGCGACTTCTTCAGGACTTGGTGGCAGTCCCGTCAGGTCCAGCGTCACGCGTCGGATCAGCGTCGCGCGACTGGCTTCTGCGGAGGGGCTCAGTCCCTCGCGTTCAAGTCGTGCCAGCACAAAATCGTCGATTGGATTCCGTCGCCAGTGTTTCAGCGTTGTCTGGGGGGGATCGTGTCGTTCAGGAGCAACAAACGCCCAATGCTCCTTCCATTTTGCCCCTTGACGAATCCAGTCTGCCAGGAGTTGAATCTGCCCCTCAGTTAACTCGCGCCCGGAATCCTGTGGCGGCATTTTCTGTTCCGGATTCTTTGAAGTAATGCGTTGATGCAGAATGCTGGCCGAAGGATCGCCCGGGGCGAT
>JAGQQS010000198.1:0-1093 GCA_020426105.1 Planctomycetaceae bacterium | reverse complement strand
AGAATTGGCCGAATGTCACGATTAAAATCGACTCGTCGCTCATCCGCCGAACCGTGAACCTGCAGACAAAGGGCACTCAAAAGAAAACAGAAGACGAAAGGAAATCGCTGACTGCTTTTCATCTTGACTATCCTGTGAACCCGGGATCGGTAGTGTCGTGCTCTGTCAAAATCAGAATTTGGGATAGTGGACGAGGCGATGAGTCCCGGTCTGCCCTGCAACTACAGGGACCCGTGGCTTCGTCCAATACGAGTCGTCTCAGGGTAGCAGATGTCATACAGGAAAAAAGAGTGAAGTGTGATTGAATTTCCTGAAGATCCGGCGTTCGGAGGAACGTTGTTTCGGTGTAAAACTGGTAATATCAAGCAGGCTTTAGGTATAGTCGGAACGCTTTCGCATGGTTCGGTCCATCGCCGTCCAGCCCGATCCGATGGCCTGAGTGTTTGAATTGTGCAATCCTCGAGTGCAAATTTGCGTGGCGACCTGAAGATGAATTCACTTCAACCATTCATCATGCTTTGCTTGTTGTTCTCTGCGTCCATGGGCTGTAAGCAGCAGTCGGGAAATTCAGCGGAAGCTGAGAGCATCGCAAAAATTATCAGCCTCGGCGGCAGCGTGGAACATGAAGGCAAAGACCCACTTCGTCCCGTCGTACGCATTTATCTGCATCGCACATCGGTCAGTGACCCTGACCTTGCGGTTATCCGGAATTTCCCGAGGATCCAGAACTTGTTTCTGGGGCATACTAAAATATCAGACGCCGGGCTGACACATCTGGAACAGGCAACAACCTTGATAACGCTGAGCCTGAACGGGACGGCAATTACGGATCAGGGATTGATTCATCTGTCGGGACTGAAACTTTTAAAGACGCTGAATGTTCAGGAAACGCAGGTCACGCAGGATGGAATTGCGGCTCTTCGCAGCTCTTTAAAAGACACTGTGATCGCTCGTTGAAACTTATCGGATCGAGAGTGTGTTTTGGATTCCGGCTTTCGGAAGAATGTAGGGAGAGTGCCATGACCAGATACTCAGGATTTGGCCGAAGTGTGAGGCGTGCGTTTAGCCTGATCGAGCTGCTGGTCGTGATTGC
>JAGQQS010000197.1 GCA_020426105.1 Planctomycetaceae bacterium | reverse complement strand
TTCCGCTGTCCATGCGAGTTGCATCACCGGTAATAAGCTGGCTGACTGTGGGTCTGCGGCATCCGTGACGATGGGTTTCGTATGTCGCAGATACTTTACGGTCAGTGAAGGATCGTTGCTGATGATCTTTTCCGGATTCATCATCCGCTGCGGATCAAACACATCCTTCAGCTGCTGGAACACACGATATAGAGAACCATACTGCGTGCGGATAAACGCAGTTCGCGACAGCCCATCGCCATGTTCACCTGAAATGGTACCACCAAATTCCCGGACTCTCCGATACAAATCACGCGCAATGGCCTCGATCGCCGTTTCCACACCTCGAGTTGGAACAGGCATGATCGGCCGAAAATGAATTTGCCCGGAAGCGGCATGCGCATAAAGTGTCGCGGTCACTTCGTGCCGTTGAAATATTCGCTGAGCATAAGGCAGAAACTCTGCGAGGCGTTCCGGGGGCACTGCGAGATCTTCTACAAACGGCAGCGGTCTGGAACTTCCCTTTAAACTCGCCAACAGCGGCGCGATTTTCGACGGCAGTGACCACAACAACTCCACTTCCTCGTACGTCGAAGCCCGCCGAGTCAACTGGCAGTCGATTTGTCGATCTTTGAGCAGTCGCTGCGAGTCGTCCAGTCTTTGCCCAACTTCGCGCTCGCTGGAACCGGAAAATTCAATGATGAGCCCGGCTTCAGCATTCGGCAGAATAAGATCACGAAATCTCGAATCCGCTTCACGCCCCAGACTTAGAAGTCGTCTGTCCAGCAGGTCGCAGGCACTCGGTTCCAGAGGCAGGATCAACTGCATCGCCTGAACCGCATTGTCGAGAGAACGGAACATCAGAATGGCTGCGGATCTGTACTGAGGCAAAGGCATTGTAAACAGAGTTGCTTCGGTAAAAAGCCCCAGCGTACCCTCAGAGCCGACCAGCATTCGTGGCAGATTCATGTAGTCCTGTTGCAGAATACCTCGCAGCTGATAACCGCAGCAGTTTCTGAGCAACGCCGGCTGTTGTTCCCGGATCAACTGTTCATTTTCCCGCAGAATCTTTTCGACCTGCTCGAGCAGCAGCGTGCGGCGCGTCATGGCGGTCATACCGGACAATGGCAGCGAATCGGACTGCGCAGAATCCGACAGGATCACAGCACTGTCGCGATTCAATGGGATCATCTCCGACGGTGTCTCGTGTCGGATGATTCTTTCACGTCCCAGTTCCAGTCTCTGACCGCCTGACAGGACGCATTCTATACTTTCTACATGATCACGTGCGGATCCGACACGAATCGCATGTGAGCCTGCGCCATCGACCCCCAACATTCCGCCCACTGTCGTGATCAGGCTGTTGGACGGATCCGGGGCGTAATAGCGTCCGTGCTCGCGCAGTTTTTCGTTGAGTTTTTCGCGGACAACACCGGTCTGGACGCGCACGCGATCTTCTGAAATCGCTTTGATTTGATGCATGTGCCTCGAAAAATCTATCACGATCCCACTGCCGATCGCGCCGCCGGCAAGACCTGAACCCGCACCACGGGCAATCAACGGGATATTGTTGTCCGCCGAATAGGCAGCCAGAATTTCGACATCTCGGCAATGTCGGGGAAACGCCACAGCCAACGGCTCGATTTCGTACAGGCTGGCATCCGTTGAATACGCAGACACAGCCACACGATCGATGCGGAGTTCCCCTTCGATCGCGTCGGTAAGGTCTTCTACCAGTCGTCGACGTCGTTCTTCCACAAATGCCCGCTTCAGGTCCCGTGAGTTATTTGCCGCTGCTTGAGATCCTGCTGCCGATATCGTTCGGCGGTCTCCAGATCGAATCGCGGATGCTGATCATCGATTGCTGTCCTGCGATGCCGGGCACCACAGCGATAACATACCAGCATGTCCCCCATCATCGTATACAGCACCATGTCAATCAAACCAGCAACCATCAGAATTCCAATCGCTAACGCAGGCCTGTACATCGCCCATGCGATACAACTCAGAACAGCCGCCGTCGCGACAAGCGCCAGCCCTAACGCCGGAGGAAAATCTTTCTGACGCCACAGATCCTGACATCCGCAAATCCGACAACGACACAAATGGCCGTCGGCAAAATCATGGATGCCTTCATTACGGGTCCAGTTGCATTCGCCACAGCGAATCACGCCCTCCACAGGGTCCGGCGACGCCAGTCTTCGCGTCTGGCAGACAGGACACTGAAAAATGATATGGGTAGCCATTCAAATTCTCCCGTAATTCAATACGGTATCTTCAGATCACGTGCGAGCAAAGCGGCAGAAATTTCACCCATAAATACCAGAATGAGTGCTGCGAACAGAACACCTGTGGCCGACTGCGTATTCCGAAATCGCAGGATCCGGAATACCATCAACGCCGTCACGAACGGCACCAGAACGCCGCCCACCACGCGGACAGACAGCCAAAGTACATGCACCAGATCGTGCGATCCAAACCCAAAACGAAACAGCGCCAGACTTATCAGCAGCAACCGCCCAATTGCCGCTAACAGCAGGCACCTGACGAACCAGGACAACGGACTGATGGACATCGTTGGAGTGGTCAGGTACCAATGCCCCAGCAACATTCCCGTCAACGTTGCTCCCAGAACAGCACATGACACCAGATCGGAAAGCAACCAATGCAGGGCATCAACGGAGAATCCGTTGCCAAACGAGGAAAACAACAGGGAAATCAGACAAAGTCCTGCCACCGCATATATTGCTATGGTTCCCGGTACCCGGCGTCCCAGTTTCCAGACGATGTGCCCAAGATACGCAATCACCGCAGCGATCACCTGAGCGATCCGGATCAAGTCGGTCGTGCGCTGACTGCGGCCCGTTGAATTCGCAGAATCCGAAACCGTTTGACTCCGATAGGATCCAGGAGTTGTTACGACAGGCGACACCGGCTGTACAGTCAGTGCGACCAACACGCAGAGTCCCAATGCGACGAGCATTTGTATTCGGAAAAAACCATCGGTTACGTCTTTACGCGGCATCCAGAGCCAGATGATCGCAATGCCCGCAACGAGTTTCAGCGCAAAGTGTTCTAACATGCAGGGTCATCACTTACCGTTGATGAGGGCCATCGCTTCGGCGCGGCTGGCAAGGTTGTTCCGAAACATCCCGCGAACAGCACTTGTGACAGTTAACGCGCCGGGCTTCTTGACACCACGAATTGTCATACAGGTGTGCTCCGCTTCAACCACAACGATCACACCGTGCGCCGTCAGCTCATTTTCGATAAGATCGGCGATCATATGCGTCATCCGCTCCTGAACCTGCGGTCGACGTGCGATTTCGTCAACTACCCGGGCCAGTTTGCTGAGACCTGTGACCTTACCGCGGGGAATATAACCCACGTGCGCTTTCCCCATAAAAGGTAACAAATGATGCTCGCACATACTGTTGAATGAGATGTCGCGCACCAACACCATTTCGTCGTACTGTTCTTCGAAAACTTTCTGCAGATGACGTCCTGGTTCTACATGCAAGCCACCGAAGATTTCCGCATACATCCGTGCGACACGAGCAGGCGTTTCCAGGAGTCCGTCACGGTCAGGGTCCTCCCCAACCGCCAGCAGAATCTCGCGCACGGCAGCCTCTATGCGGGGCTGATCCACGACTCGAGCCTCAGGAGGAATCGCTCCTCCGGCAAGTATGTTGTTCACGTCAGACATCGAATTTCCAGGTAGTCAAACAGTCTGGTCAGCCGTCAGAAAATGCCGCAGCTGCGACGATTCTACGGACCATTGGCAATTCGAACACTGACAGACCGTACGAATTGCCAGAACGAGAAGAATTCGCAGGAACGAAAGGCTATGATGCTCGAAACGTCGTTCAAACCCGACCGCACCAGCCACGACGATTCGGTCCGCGCCTAATGGCGGTCTCAGCGATACAGGCTCAGTCGCGAAATTGCTACGGTCGACTGGGAGCCGGTTGTCAGTTCGTTGACCACAGTCGTCGCCTGACGTTCGACCATGTCCGGGGGCGTGAATCGATCCAGACGAGGACGAAATACTACAACCAAAAACAACGGCATGTACCACTGCACGTAGGATCCAATATCGTCCGGATACCACATTTGTGCCGACACAACGAGCGCTGTCGAATTCGCCAGCAGGTTTTCGAGATTGCGTGGCCGCGGGAGCGCTGTCATCGCAGTGAGCATGACGAAAAAAATCGCTGCCATCGGGATTCGGATAAACAGGTGACTTACCGGTGTATGCGTAATAGTCAGCGATTCATCCAGCAGTCGGTACACTGTCCAGTTAGTACTGGTGACAACGCGGTTAAAGAATGAATCCGCATCTCCGGAGATCATCATTAAACAGGCTGCCAGCACGATCACAACGCCCAGCACGGAAGCACCGAATCGCATCGCCCCTTTCCTGCCGTAAAATACCGCCCACAACGGCAGTAAAAATATGGCGAAGAACAAAGTTCCACAGGCGAGTCCCAGCAGAATCCCGGCGACCGTTGGTTTTCGATAACTCGCAATCGCCCAGATCAGACAGGCCGCAGGCAGGACGTGACTAAGTTTATGCACGTTCGCCGCTGTGCAGGGGAGTAACAGATACAGACAACTCATCGCCACTCCCAACTGAACACTGGCAAAATGCCAACGCCCAATAAAGAGTAACCCCAGTACAATTACGAAATGTGCCACCACGACCAGTATCCGGGCGACCAGGAGTTCGATGTCTCGAGTCGCCCCGGTGTCAACCGACACCGACTTGGGGAGCGTCCCCGAAAGCTGAGCGACCGCGGCACCACCGGCTGCAATCAGAGTTTCCGTCGGCGCGGGCACGTCGCTGAGTTCTTTAGTCCTGTCGACTTCCACTTCGCGACGCTGCAATAGTGCACGACCTGTCCCCACTGCTTTCAGATTCGTCATCGGAGCCGGCTTGAGGAAAACCCCGAATGCCAGAATCGCAAAGGCCGGGATGCACAGGAAAGTTAAACCTGCAGCATTGAGATTCTGGTCAAACCTGGGACGCCGTGTCAGCGATTCGTCGAACAGCAACCGAACCACCAGTAACACCGCCAGAACCACCAGCGCCAGAGAACTCCACGCATAAGCGGGATGCGGCTCTCGTATCAATTCAGGTTGCACTAATTCATGCCCGGCCACGGGAGAGATCTGAGCCGGTGGCAGGACCACGTCTGCTGCGACGGCATCCGGATTCAACGACTCGCTTCCACGATTTTCCGCGGCAGCAACCCAAAAGGCTGAGTCCCTGAAATGCGTGGAAACGACCACCGCAGCCGCGATCAGCAAAGTAAGGAACAAATCGAGATTACGGATCGTCAGCGGACGTGAAAATCTGAAATATACCGCAATGACAAGCAATGACGCGTACGCGAGCCACGGAAGGTCCGCGACGGGAGCTAATGGAAACTGTGTGTCCATAATTATAAGAACGTTCGAACGAACATCACTGCGGTTTCAATAAAAGGCGAATCATTGCCCACTGAAAGTGATGGCCGACCAAACAAATCACGCAGCATCCCTGTTACGCGGCCCAGGTTGCTTTCGCCCCCACGAAAGCCATGGTGAAGAGACAATTAGATCTGGTAAACACCATTTCACATTGCCGCAGCACGTGCTGCCACGCAAACTGTCCGATCACCACTTAAGCCTATTGGACGCTTTTCCGGGTAGCCTGGCAACCCCTTGTTCCCGTAATTTGCGAATGTTGCGATTTTATTGTACTGCTACCTGCATAAATTGTGAGAACGTTAGCCGTCTGCAACTGGATCAAATCCTATCAAATCCGATATGTCGCAGAAAATGACGGTACAGCCTGACTAACGGTCGCGTTTCCGAGGCGCGCCGCGTCCGCCGCCACTTAACGCATTCCCCTTTCTCATCCCACCGCCATATCCACCGCCACCGGTCAATCCCCCCATCAGACCTCGGCTATTTCCGCTGCCACCACCATCTTCATCATCAATGTTATACGGCCCAACGGCGGCTGATTCAGCGGAATACTTCA
>JAGQQS010000196.1 GCA_020426105.1 Planctomycetaceae bacterium | reverse complement strand
CTCATTGGACTTCTTGGCAGCAATCTCGACGCCGGTCGCAAGGAAGACCGCTGGTCGAAGTGGCGGCCGTCGGTTGCGGCGTGCCAGCATGAAGATCTGCTGATTGAACGCTTCGACCTGCTGCATGAATCGAAAAACGGGGCTTTGGCCGAGTCGATCGCGGCAGATATTGCGAGCGTGAGTCCTGAGACCACCGTCAATCTGCACGAGTTGAACTTCAAGGATCCGTGGGACTTTGAAGAAGTCTTTGCTGCCCTGCATGCCTTCGCTCGCGCGTATCCGTTTGACACGGACAAGTATGATTATCTGGTTCACATCACCACTGGGACTCACGTGCAACAGATCTGCGGATTTCTGCTGGCGGAATCTCGCCACTTCCCCGCGCGGCTGTTGCAGACATCGCCACCACCACGCACATCAACTGATCCCGGTTCGTTCAAAATCATCGACCTGGATCTTTCGCGCTATGATGCGTTGGCCACGAGATTCGCGGAGGAGCAGCAGGAAGGTCTCACGTTCCTGAAGTCCGGCATTGAGACTCGCAACGCAACGTTCAATCGTCTCATCGAACAAATTGAACGCGTCGCCATCGCCAGCAAATCACCGATGTTGATCACCGGCCCGACTGGAGCCGGGAAAACGCGCCTCGCCAGGCGAATTTTTGAACTCAAGCGACGCCGCGAACAGATCACTGGTGACTTCGTGGAAGTCAACTGCGCGACGCTGAGAGGCGATCAGGCGATGTCAACGCTGTTCGGCCACGTCAAAGGAGCGTTCACCGGTGCGACGAATACCCGACCCGGTCTCTTGCTGGCGGCTCACAACGGCTTGTTGTTTCTCGACGAAATCGGCGAACTGGGGCTCGACGAACAAGCCATGCTGCTGCGAGCCATCGAAGAACGGCGTTTTCTGCCCGTTGGTGCGGATCGAGAATCCGAAAGTGCGTTTCAGTTACTCGCCGGCACCAATCGAGATCTGCAACAGGCCGTCGCGGCTGGTACGTTTCGCGAAGACCTGTTGGCACGTATCAATCTGTGGACATTTCGACTGCCGGGACTGGCCGAGCGGCGTGAAGACATCGAGCCGAATCTGGATTATGAATTGCAACGCATCAGTGATGCCACCGGACATCGTGTGAGTATGAGCAAAGAAGCTCGCACAGCCTTTATGAAATGGGCAACATCCGCTGACGCCCGCTGGGCAGGAAATTTCCGTGATCTGAATGCCGCAGTGATTCGCATGTCGACTCTGGCTCATTCCGGCCGCATCAGTGTGGCTGATGTTGAAGATGAACGTCAGCGGCTGGAAGCAAACTACCGCGTACCGGATGAATCAAGCATGAGCCTCCAACAGATTCTCATGCCTGAGCGACTTGCGGATATCGATCTTTTTGATCAATTACAACTGGCGGCGGTGGTCAAAATCTGTCGGGAGTGTCGCACACTTTCTGACGCTGGCCGCCGCCTCTTTTCGGTCTCGCGACTTACGAAAAATTCCACCAACGACGCCGATCGATTGCGAAAATTTCTCGCTCGATTCGGCCTGTCGTGGAACGATATCGTCGCACAATAAACGTTGTTCTGGCAGAATCCTTCAAGTGTCTCATGGATTCCTGACAGGCCCATCGCTTTGCCTTTGGATACCGTTGCCGTCCCGTTTCCTGCCACCAGTGGCGATTCGCTGATACAGAAAATTCGGCTGTATCGCTGAAGGCCGCAGGCTGATCCAGCAGGATTCAGGATCGTCCGGCCAAATCCAGGGGACGGCTGTCACAGGGGCGCTCCACCTTTTGGATTCAGGGTGGCTTTTGTCCGCGGAATCGAGACAATTCGGGTAACAATTGATGCGCCGAGGGTCTGTTTCGAGCAAGCGGCAAGGGTCGATCTTTTTCATGTTTATCACATTAACAGCAGTTTCAGGACCTCATACCGGCAAAGTGCTCAACCTGTCATCGGGCGACGCGGTACGGGTTGGACGTGGTGAGAACGCGGACTTCAGCTTTCCTGAAGACCTGAACATGTCCACAAATCATTTTCTGATCGAAGGCCGCCCAACCTGCGGAATTCTGACGGATTTGCGGAGTACCAATGGGACATTCATAAACGGCGAGCCGGTGGTTGAGGCGATTGTCGGCAATGGCGATGAAATCTTTGCAGGAGAGACAGCATTTGTCGTTTCCCTGAGTCCTGACAAAAAGATTGAACAGAGAAAACCTGGCCGATCAATCGCAGCGTCGCTTGATCGGCCCGCCGCCGACGTCTGCGAAGGTCTGCTGCTGACAGATGACTGTCAGCCACTTGTGAACAGTGACCAAACGGTGGCGGAACTTGTCAATAAATTGCAGCAAAAGGCGCTCTACGCAGACGCCCTGCGGGTTTTGAGCCGCAGCCTGGGTACTCAGGCCGCGCTGCACTGGAGTTGCGATTGTGTCGAACAAGCGTTGCGGGGAAAATTAACAGCCGCACAGCAGGACGCGATACACGCGGCAAGAAACTGGGCGACAAGCCCCACGGCCGGACATACTGCGGCGGCTTATGCGGCGGCCGAGGTATTGAACAATGAAGGTCCCGCCGCAATGCTGGCAATGGCCGCGTTCTGGGGGGCAGGGAGTCTTGTGCCTGCGGATCAACCAGTCATCCCGGCTGATCCTCAACTTCCCAGTCAGTCGATTTCCGGAGCACTCACGCTGGTTGCTGTTGATGGCCCTCCAACGGCAGCAGCCGGTAAATACGAAGGTTTTATTCGGCAGGCATTGTCTGCGGCGCAAACATGAGTGTCTCGGGGAAACAGTTCAGGATTCGATACGAAACATCAATTGCGAGTCAACAAACATGAGAGTCCTGTTCCTCGAAATCGACACTGAACGAACGTGGGCCGTGGCTTCCATGGGCCCTGCATTCCTCGCCGCCTATCTGCGAAAACACGGACATACCGTCCGGGGGATGCGAGTCTCTCCAGAGTCCGCATCCGAAACCGTCATCGACCAGGTTGTCGCATTTAATCCGCAGCTGATCGGTGTTTCGTTGACGACACGCCAATGGCAGCGTGCCAAAGAATTGATGGGTGCGCTGCGGCAGCAACTGCAAATCCCTGTTGTCGCTGGCGGGCTTCACGCGACATTTTCACCCGAGCACGTTTTGGAACATGTTGGTTTTGACTATGTCTGTCTGGGCGAAGGCGAAGACGCACTGCTGGAACTGGTGCAGTGTCTGGAATCAGGTTCACCGACCGACAACATTCGCAACATTCAGGTCCCGGGCGGCCCGCGGCCTGAGTTGCGGCCTCCCCTCGAATCGCTCGACGATCTGCCGTTTCTCTCTCGTGATTTGCTCCATGAACAATACGGCGTGGTTCACATCTCCACGCAGCGCGGCTGTCCGTTCCCCTGTACTTATTGTGCAGCGAGACAGTACCACGATTTGTATGGGGCGGCGAATAACTACGGAAGGCGACGGTCCGTTGCCAGCGTGATGGATGAGCTGGCAGCAATCCAGCGTACGAGCGAACTCAACTATGTCATTTTCCTGGACGACACCTTCACGATCTTTCCGACCTGGGTTGCAGAATTTTGTGACGCCTACGCAGAGCGTTTTCGTATCCCGTTTTCGGTTCACGCTCGCGCGGATACTGTGAATCGGGAAATGCTGCAGCAAATGGCAGCGGCTGGCTGCAGACACATTGTCTATGGAGTCGAAAGCGGAAGCATTCGCGTACGACGTGAAATCATGCAGCGCCCGATCACAAACGACAGAATGATTGATACTTTTCGCTGGACGCGTGAGACAGGCATGATTGTAACGGCCAACTACATGCTGGGACTGCCGACGGAAACACGTGAAGATCTGGAACAGACCATTGAGTTGCACAAGCAGCTGCAGCCGGATGATTTTGGATATTTTGTGTTCTATCCATATCCGGGCACACGACTGTTTCATGTGTGTCAGGAGCGCGGATATCTGCCGGAGAATTTTCTGGATCTGCCCGCCAATCATCGGGAATCCATTCTAAACCTGCCGAGCCTGTCGCGGGATGACATTGCAGAATTTTACGATCGTTTTACCACGCTGCGTGAGGAGTCTTATCTGAACCGTCAATCGGGCGGGGCTAGTGCTGAAACGGAAAGGCAAATTGTGCACGAGGTTCAGAAGTGCGCGGCAACCGGCTAAGCGAATCGCGTCGCTCCGCCGACGGGATACCAGGAATGACTAACGCCATCCCGCGACTCTCGACGCGTGCAATCCCGCCAAACCCTCGATCTTCGTCAGTGGCTTCTACGGGGCCACCGGTGACGGGCTTCCCGTTGTGGTTATGTACCCGGCTCCTGCACCGATTCGACCGGGGCACAGGAAATCCCGTCGGCGGAGCGACGG
>JAGQQS010000195.1 GCA_020426105.1 Planctomycetaceae bacterium | reverse complement strand
TGTTTGTAACTCAGGCATCAAAGCGTCTGGGGCCCGAGAATCTGTTGCTGCTTTCCGCGGGCCTTATGGAAACCGGCTTATGGTGCTTTCGTCATCTAAAACGGAATAACGGCTCTCTGCCGACTGATGGAACCCCGCACGCGTCTGCGAATCCGTTTTCCGGGTTTACGCATGTGATCACCTCTCCTTATCTGAGGGCGATTATGATCTACACGTTCGTCGTCACGTCCTGCGGAACCTGCCTGTATGTGACTCAGGCGGATACGATGAAGCAGGCGTACCCCGACAACAGTTTGCGCACGGCGGCATTTGCGAGTATCGACCTGTGGGTACAACTGGTCACGGTTGGTTTGCAGCTGATTGCCGCCCGCCCGATCATGAAGTTCAGTCTGACGCTCGCGGTCTGCCTGCTTCCGCTCGTCTACGCCACCGGCTTTCTATGGCTGACGCTCGCTCCATCGCTGATGGTTCTGGTGATTGCGATGGTGGCCGCACGATCGACGACCTATGGCGTGGCCGTCCCTGCACTCGGCGTGCTGTACACGGTTTGTACTCGCGAAGACAAATACAAGGCGCGCAATGTGATCGACACGCTGGTGATTCGCGGCAGTGATGTCACCGCGAACTGGCTGCTTTCCGCCCTCCGCACAGCGGGCGCCTCTGCCATGGCCATTACGGGCATGATGGTCCCGGTCGCACTCGCCGGCGCTCTTCTGGCGCTGCTGCTCGGTCGGCGCAATGCCCGCGCCGTGGCGCTAAACCAGGGCAGCATCGATGTGCAGCCTGCTGAGTAAGTGCCTTTCATTTTGCTCTCGAAGATTATACGCACCTGGGCATAAGTATTATTGCGGAATTCACGTAGCAGCGTCTCTCAGAGACGCGGGTTTCACTGAGTCTCGGAGAGACTCAGCTACATGGTCTTGCACTTCTATTTGTGCCCGAGCACTTATTCAACGTGATACGCGGGTGTCATGCCTGGCCAACTGCAGCGGGTGTTTAAGTCGTGCGTCGATTTTAAATCCAGATCCCCTATAACAAATCGCACGGTAGCAATGAGCAGGGAAGGCGATAACAATACACGATGTTGTCGCTCTACCCTCCGCGAGCCCGGATTTACTGATGCTTACTCTGATCTCATTTCTCCTGTTCACGATCTTTGTCGCCGTGATTTCGTGGTGGAAGACGCATGATGACCGTCAGGACACGGCCGACGGATACTTTCTGGCCGGTCGGAGTCTCGTTTGGCCGGTGATCGGAGGATCGCTGCTGCTGACAAATCTTTCGACGGAACAGCTCGTCGGTATCAACGGCGGCGGTTACCAGCACGGAATGCTGCTGATGACATGGGAGGTCTGGTCATCGCTTTCGATCGTTGCCATGGCAATCATCTTCTTACCAAAGTACCTGAAAAGCGGAATCACGACGATTCCGGAATTCCTTGAAATCCGATTCGATCATCGTGTGCGACTGCTCACGTCTCTGATTTCAGTAATCCTGATTGTCCTCATTCTGCTGCCGTTCATTTTGTTCTCAGGCGCCGAGTTCATGATTCCGGTGTTCGGCGTCGAGCAGTACATCGGCGACAACCCCAGTGTGAATATGCTGGTCGTCGGAAGTCTGCTGGCTCTGATTGGCGGCGGTTATGCGGTCTTCGGCGGTTTAAAGGCTGTTGCCGTTTCTGATACCGTCAACGGAATCGGATTGGCAGTGGGCGGTCTGCTGATTCCGATCTTTGGTTTGAGCTATGTAGGACATGGTGATATGTGGCAGGGTTTGTCCACCATCGTTGTTCAACATCCTGAGCGAATGGCTCCGATGGGGGATTCGGATGCCAACATTCCCTGGCATACGCTATTTACCGGTGTGACACTGCTGACGACATGTTACTGGTGCACGAATCAGGGAATCGTCCAACGCACGTTTGCGGCGAAGAATCTGGCAGAAGGGCAAAAGGGCACATTGTTTGCCGCGGTGATGAAACTGTTCGGGCCGCTGTATCTGGTACTGCCCGGAATCATCGCGTGGCATGTCGTCAGCAGTGGAGACTATGACCTCGCCAATCATCCGATTCCAAAAGACGCCAATGGGGCATACGGGTTTCTGGTCAATCTTGTTCTCCCGGATTGGGCTACCGGATTTTTTGCAGCAACCATCTTTGGCGCAATTCTCAGTTCCTTTAACAGCTTTCTGAACAGTGGCAGCACCCTGTTCGCCATCGACATCTATCAGGGGATGCTGAAACGGAATGCGACAGATCAGGAAGCCGTCCGCGCTGGCCGGATTTTTGCCTTACTAGCCGTCCCGTTGAGTGTGTGTCTGGTTCTGTTTTTCAAGTCGTACGGACAGGCGGGACTGTTTGATCTGTTGATCCAGTACGTATCCGTCACCAACATCCCGATGATTTCGATTATGGTCGTCGCCCTGATCAGTAAACGCACCCCAGCCATCGGTGCGTCTGTCGCGTTGATCGCCGGGATGGTATTTCAGGTCTTCTTTGGAATTCTGAACGACGGTAATCTGGGCTTTACGATCGCCGAAAAATTCTATGGCTGGAAGATGCATGGCCTGCATGTGGCTGGCATCAACTTTGCCTTCCTGATGCTGATCATGCTTGCGTTCCGTGTCCTGAAGCCTCAGGCAGAGCCGTTCGAGCAAAAATATTCAGGCGACATCGACATCACACCATGGAAACTGGCGATCCCCGTCGGACTGGGGCTGATCGTAGCCGTCGCGGCGATCTATCTGAGCATGTGGAGTCGTTTTGGGCTCACACCCGGCGCCAAAGTGGCCGCGGAATACGAAGCCCGGCACCCTTCGCCAGTCCCAGCAAAATAATCAGTGCTCCGGATCGGTTTCGGGGCGGTGCCTCGAAAAAGGCCTGCTCGCATGCGCGAAGCCTCAGAAAGGGGATGAATCGTAGTGGACGAGGCCACGAGTCCCTGCAGTCGCAGGGCTGACCGGGACTCGTCGCCTCGTCCACTACCCCAAATTCTTATTTTGACGGAGCACTAGTGTTGTCGAAATCAATTGTTAATCGTTGACGAAAATGCCGACGGCTCAGCTGCCGGGATTCCTCAGGACGACAATCCGAATGGGATGCAGGTGACTTCTGGTTCTCGGAAAACTGTTCAACAAGATTCGCTGGTTAGGCATTCGCATAACTTTTCAGGGTCAGGGGCTCAATTCAATGGCGGATCAATGATGAGCAGATGCTGGAACTGGCAACTTTTTTTGAATCACTCGAACTAAAAAGAAGTTGATGAACCTTTTTCCCCGGCAGAAACGTGCAGCATTGGATAACGCGAAACCCTGCGAAAAAAACTTCCTCTCGAAACGCCGACTTGTCCTCCGGAATCAGAGCAACGGATCTCACTGGAACAACAACGCACGACTGCTATTCCAGATTTTCAACAGTCCTGGATTTTGGTGGTGGTGCGGTTGGGGTGTGTCCGGAAACGCAAAGAGGTCCGAGAGTGCCGTTTTTTGGGCATTCCGGACCTCTGTGTGCATTACTGGCTATGATTGCGAGAGGGGGGAGTTGAACCCCCACGCCGTTTAAGGCACAGGATCCTAAATCCAGCGCGTCTGCCAATTTCGCCACTCTCGCGTGTGCATCTGCACAACCCGGTGAATAGTGTCACGTCGGGTGTCCGAATTCAACCCCTGGACCAAAACACTCCGGCGGTTTCGCAGGGACAGTCAGAATTCCTGCTTGACAGGGGCCCCCAACTGAATGCAGGGTGGTCTAATCACAGTCCACTAAGCACGTTGCGAATTGGCATCAAGCCCCGATCATTTGAAACAACGCCCGTTTTTCTGCTGCGAAACCGAAACATCATTCGTACCTGAGGTGATTTTTCGACCTACGTTCGAATGGAGAATCATCATGTCGTGCTACCTAGACAAACCACTGTCCCTTTCGACCCGAAAACGGAATCTCGTGTGATTTCTCCCGTTCGCCCACAGGACCTGCGTTTGCTGCTTTCCGAAGCAAGACTTGCGATCGGAAGCCAGAGAGCTTCCTGCGCCACGATTCTTTTGATCGAAGCAGAGCCATCGCGGCGGGATTCCGCATTACAGACGCTGTCGTCCCACGGTTTTAAGGTGCAGACTGCAGCATCCGGCGAGCTGGCGCTGGATTGGCTTCGGAAGTCAATGCCCGACCTTGTCCTGTTGACGATCGATGGGTCAGCTGCTGACCCATACCGGGTCCTGCGGGCCATTCGACAAGTGCACGCGGATTCGCAGCTTCCGGTGATTGTCAGCGTGGATGCGACAGCGCCGCACACATCCGCCGCGGCAGCGTTCCGCGAGGGCGCCAGCGACTTTCTGTCACAGCCCATTGATCCCGACATACTGCTCGCCCGCATCCGGCTGCAGTTGCAGCACAGGCAGACGATGTCAGACCTGCAGCACAGCCAGGAACGTTATGCTCTGGCGGCGGAAGGTGCTCAGATCGGGCTGTGGGATTTGGATGTCGCGCGGCAGCAGATTTTTCTTTCCGCGCGATGGAAGGAATTACTGGGCTTTGCGGATGACGAACTGGAATCCACGATTCGGAGCTGGTTCGAGCGCATGCACGTGGACGATCGAGACGCATTTATTGAAAAGATCAGCACATCGGCGCTGTTTGACGACGGGCGGTTCGACAGCGAAGTGCGCATGCGACATCGCGACAATTCGTATCGCTGGATGCACTGCAGCGGAGTCGTGCAGAAGGATGCGGACGGAAAAGTGCGGCGTCTGGCCGGGTCGCTGTCCGATGTCACAGAAGGTAAGGTCCGCGATGTGCTTACCGGCTTGCCGAACAGACTGCTGTTCGAAGAACAATTGAAAAGAATTATCAGTCTGGATCCGGAGAAGCATGGGCTGAGCGCGGTCTTGTTTCTGGACCTGGACGAGTTCAAGCGGGTCAACGACAGTTACGGCCATGACGCAGGCGATCTGCTGCTGTGCAGTGTGGCGCGACGGCTGGAAGGTTGTCTCCGCGGGTCGGATGTCATCGCCCGTCAGAAGTCCAGCTGGGCCGTCGCGCGTCATGGAGGCGACGAATTCACCATCCTGCTGCACGAACTTCACTCCCGCGCCGATGCCGAACACATTGCCGCCAGAATTATCATCGCGCTGTCGGAACCATTCCTGATTGGTGCGCGTGAGGTACGAATCGGCGTGAGCATTGGAATTGCCTTCGGCGGTGGTGCACACCGGAGCCCTGCCGACGCAATTCGCGAAGCTGATACCGCGATGTACTATGCGAAAACCAGCGGCCGGGGGCGGTACTGCATTTTTGATCCCGCGATGCAGGCTGGCGCCACGGAAAAACTGACGCTGGAAAATGACCTGCGGCAGGCGATTCGCAGTCAGCAGTTCTATCTCATGTATCAGCCCATTGTGCGGCTTTCGTCCGGCCGCATCGAAGGATTCGAAGCGCTGTGTCGCTGGAAACATCCACGCGGCGAAAAAATCGGACCGGACGTATTCGTGCCGCTCATTGAATCGCTGGGGCTTACAAGCCGCCTGGTACGCACCGTATTTGAAGAGGCGTGTGCCGAAGTTCTCAAATGGAATGACCTGGCCTTCGGAGGTCCTGATATCAGTGTAACGGTCAACTGTTCGTCAGAAGAATTCAGCCAGCCAGGTTTTAAACATGATCTGCTGCTGACGATTACAAGAATCGGAATCGATCCGCATACACTCAAACTGGAAGTCAATGAATCCGCACTCCTGGGAAAACCTGAGCAGACCCGGACTGTGATGAACGAACTGCGAGACCTGGGGATTCGCATCGGAATTGATGATTTCGGCACGGGGTTTTCGTCACTCGCCTTCCTGCACCGGATCCCGCTCGACCTGCTGAAAATCGACCACTCGTTCGTGCACAAAATGCTCAACTGCAGTGAAACCCGGGACGTGGTGCGGACGATTATTAATCTCGCACAGAATCTGGACCTGGACGTCGTCGCGGAAGGCGTCGAAACCGCCGAACAACGGGACTTGTTGTATGAAATGGGATGCACCCATGCCCAGGGTTACTTTTATTCGCCGCCGGTACTCAACAGCGAAGTCACCGAAATCCTGCAGCGTAACCGCGAGACCCCGTCGGTGCCCCGATCGATCCTTCCTCGCGATTCTGAGTCATCCCGCATTGAATCGCAGCTTCAAAACCTTGACGATCTGATGCGCCAGCAGTAACACACTCTGTTGTAGATGGGATCTTTGCAAAGAAGTATCTCCTCGTGCCAGATACTCGGTGTTCCACAGGTGCTGAACCCCCCAACCGCTCCCCAAAGTAGCCATCACGCTCCGTCGTGATGAGCCCGCATGAAACGGCACTCATCAGCCGGAAAACGTCGCCAGTTCAGCACGACAGCATTGGGCTTTAGAACGAATGGACGTGCCGTCCTGTTCAACGCCAACCCATGTGGGCTCGTCACGGCGGAGCGTGACGGCTACATGTTGCACTTGAAAGCGTATATTCCACTAAGAATTCGGTCCGAAATTCAAAGCAACGTTGCCGTCAGCTCCTTTTTTTCTTGCATCGGATCCGTAGAGACGGGAGAACATCCGCAGTTTGTCCCTACTTCAGACCGCAGACTTGTGTAATTTATGGCGCAGGCGTCTCCCATGCACTCAACTTCCGGCAGTCAATGTTCAGCAAAATGTTGCTCGCTGATTGATGACCTGTTTCTTCCGACCGCAATGTTTGCTGCACTTGGTGGAATGACGTGGGCCGTCCGGGGATGTTCAGGATTCGGAGCTGTTGCCGGTTGCCTGTTCGCCGGAGTCATGTGGGGGGCGGCCTGGTGGTACATGGCACACGAACCGTCAGGTAAGCCGGTCCGACGCTATTCCTCGGCATGGATCGTTCTGGCCGTCACCCTCGGTGTCGGACTTTCGGGAGCTCGGGGATGGATGCAGTGGTCTACCTTTTTTGAAGGGCACCTGCAGACGAATACCGGCAAAGGTGAATGGGTCCCGATTTCACGCGGCTACGGATTCTTGTGGATGTTTATCGCCGGAATGCCCTGGGCAGGGTTGGGTGCCTGCGCTCTGGCATGGTGCGGATCACTCCGAGAAACACGCGTCTGGCACTGGGGCTTTCGAATCTTCTGCGGACTAGGAGCAGTCGTTTTTGCACGGTATCTCTACGACAGCTATCCGTCATTTTTTCTGCCCCTGTATGATGACCTGACAAGTCGTTACGACGACACCGCAGCAAATCCGAATCTGCGACGACTACGTAACGATTGTGGTGCAGCCGTTGTCCACATGGGTTTTTACCTGGGATTCCTGCTGTACGAGATTCTGCGGCGTGACTGGAAAAATGCGGTTCTGATTCTCACAGTGGGGATCGTGAACGGCGCGGGCTGGGCCGGGTTTCAGACGTGGAAGTTTTCTGCCGTATTCTGGCCTGATGCAAACTTCAATTTCTGGCGCTGCTGGGAATCATCGGGCGGAGTCAGCATCGGCGTTGCTTACGGACTGGCATGGTTTCTGGTCAATCGCCGCATGACTCAGAATGAAATCACTCAGGTGTCGCAGCGAACAGTCCGCGCCGGAAGCTTTGAATGGTTTTTGATTTTTTGCGGTCTTACGGCATTTGCCGGAGCGCTGATGCAGTTTCAGATGGCGGGCTGGAGTTACATTCTGGTCCCGATGCTGTTCGTTTTTGCCGCGCTCTATTGCCTCAGGGCACAGCGTCAGACAGTCGGAGAGCACATCACTCAGACACCACTGTTTGTTCCAGTCACCGTTCTGGCCACCGCATTCTCTGCAGCCCATCTCCTGCCACTGGGAGGCCCAACGCTGATCATTCCCGGGTATATCCTGAGTGGCATTGCATTTATCGGGGGAATCATCTGGTTTCTCGATCACCAGCCCTGCGAACAGTCATCCACCGAACCTCTCAGGCCAGCGGGAACGGATCCAAATCTTCAGCAGTTTGCACTGGCACTGGGGCTGTTAACAGGACTTGGACTTTCAATCCGCAATGGTGCCAAGGGGTGGTTCAATATCTACATGGGGAATGAAGATTTCTGGAGCGCGGTTCTGTGGTGGATCGTCGGCCCGCTGCTCGTGATCTCGTTATTTCTGTTCATCCGGAGAACCTTAAGACAGCGACATAGCCCGTGCGGCGGCGCCATCTCGGGTGTATCAGCCACCAGGGCCTTCTGGCTGGTCTTGATCGTGCAGAACGTCCTGGGGCATCTGGTCACCGGCCCGCCGTCTCAGTGGAACGAAGTTGTGTTCAACATTTACTATGTTCTGTTGTTTCTGATTACGGCAGTGATCGCCGTGCACTATCAGGCCAGGCTGTACCAGTCCACAGGAACCGAAGCGACGTAAGTTCACACTCCGGCTGTCGTTTGAATTCAGTGGTGATGAAGGCGTTTGCTACCTCGGCGAATACGCATCCGTCGATGGCTGCGGATCGATGATCGCATCCGCTTTCGGCAGATCGGTGGCTCGGCGATTTTCGGTGTCCCAAAGAATCGGCTTCTGCATTCGCAATGCCAGGACGCCCAGCATGCCGACTTCTGTGATCCGAGCACCGATTTCAAACGGCGAATAGGTTTTTGCATCGCCGGCACAGGCCAGCACCCATTCGAACATGTGTGAGTTATTCCGGAATCAGGTAGCCCCGCATCTGTCCACCCATGCCGATG
Source organism: Planctomycetaceae bacterium (assembly GCA_020426105.1). Taxonomy (GTDB): domain Bacteria; phylum Planctomycetota; class Planctomycetia; order Planctomycetales; family Planctomycetaceae; genus SXXK01. Next base: position 5,417 of record JAGQQS010000195.1, on the reverse strand, counting down.
CAGGCAAAGGATAATTTTTCGTTTGGCGACGGACCAGCCAGAAGTCCCGAGGGCAGAATCATCGGCAGCCCAAGTCCTGTCGCAGCGGTTTGAGCAAATCGTCGACGAGAGACGCGGTGAGACATGCCAGTTTGCCTTTCTGAATGTGCGGGAAGAAGCCTCAAATCGAATGGTACCGATAACTCACATCAGGGTGAATCGAGCTGTGGTTCCCGAGATCCGTTGACAATGTTCGTATACACAATGAACATACCTTCGGCTTCATTCAACCGGACTTGAGTCAGCAAAAACAGTATGAAAACAAAACGGGAAAATGAATATTTTCGACTTCGTCATGCATGTCGCTGAGGCGACGAGGTATCTGAGCCTCGCCGTTGGGGAATTGTGTAAGATTGCAATGGAGCGACAGACATCGTATCGGGTGATCAACATCCGGCACTGAGAGACTGGAAACGCGGTGAACCTGATCTGGGCGTACTGTTTGCATCTGGAATCCTGAGCTGAGAGAGGCTTCGAATTTGCTGTCGAGGGAAAACCGAAACGCCCGAAGGAAGCGTTTGAGGAGGCTGTTCGAAAATGCAGACTTCCGCGGTCCTCCTCGCTCGCTCGGTAATGTTGCAAAGAAACTTCCTCTGCTCCGGATAATAATTCGCATTTCTGAAGTTCGCCGCCCAATGCCAGCTGCCGTCCATACCTCGTCACGGATGCGGCATCGAAATTGCCTCGCTATAATGTGAGATCTACTTTCGATCCACTGATTCTCGTTCTCAAAGGCAGACGAGTCATGAGGCAGCTTCCTCGGTATCTTTTCATTCTGTTGGTGCTTGTGTGTGACGTGGCTATTAATTCAATGTCGGCTGCAGAGTGGCTGACGTATGCGGGCGGCGAGGGTCCGGGGAAAGGAAAACACATTGTCTTTATCGCCGCGGAAGAGTCGTATCGGTCTGAACTGTCAATGCCGTTGATGGCTCGCATTCTGGCGCGACACGGTTTTCAATGCACAGTCCTGTTTGCCATTGATCCCAAAACAGGTGAGATCGATCCGCGTGTGAATAACAATATTCCAGGTCTGGAAGTGCTGGATTCAGCCGATCTGCTGGTTGCGTTCCTGCGGTGGCGAGAACTTCCCGATGAACAAATGAAACACATTATCGACTACGCGGAATCCGGTCGGCCGATCATCGGCATTCGTAACGCCACACATCCGTTTCGTTATGCGACTCGGCCCGATAGTCCTTATGCGAAGTTCGATTCTGCCAGTAAAGATCCGGTGGGTGGCTGGGGGCGTTCGGTGCTTGGCGAAACCTGGGTGTCGCACTACGGGACGAATCTGATCGAGAGCACACGCTGCGATGTGGTGAACTTCGCGGGAAGTCATCCGATCTTTCGCGGTGTTCAGCGAAGCTTCTGGGTTCCGGACGACGTGTACGGCGTCAGTGAGAAATTGGAAGGCGACAGCGAACCGGTTTTGCTTGGTCAGCCGCTGATCGGCTGGTCGCCGGACGATTCACCGGTCGCCGACAAGCCTCCCGTGCCCATCGCGTGGACAAAGTCTTACACCGGAACTTCAGGGAAGTCAGCGCGAATCTTCACGACAACAATGGGGCACGGAGATGCATTCAGGATTGAGGACTTTCGTCGGATGTTGACCAATGCCAGTTACTGGTGCATGGGACTGGAAGATCGCATCGACGCTCAATCGGATGTCGCGATCACCGGATCTTATGAACCAGGCCCGGCTGGCGCGAAGGGCTTGAAGACAGGCATCAAACCGAATGATCCATCGTTTCAGGAGCCAGCAGCGCGGACGGAAATCGCGGTGACGCGTGCCATGATCGATGACATGCAGCCTGGCTGGCACGCGCTGGCAGAGGCGGACTTCGTGAAAGTCAACAGCGCCGACGACACGTGGAGCTGGAAGGACGGTGTGCTGCATTGCACGGGGCAGCCCGTCAGCGTTCTGAGAACGGCCAAACAATTTCGCAACTTCGAAATCGTGGTTGAGTGGATGCATGAAAAGGCGGCGGGCAACAGCGGAGTGTTTGTCTGGGGCACACCCGAGTCGATCGACAGATTGACAGCGGCTGGCAAACCGGGACTGCCCTCCGGCATAGAAGTGCAGGTGCTTGATCATGGCTTTACCACCATGATGAAAGCCAAAGGGGCGAGGACAGACTGGTTCGGCACGAACGGCGACGTCTTCCCGGTGGGAGTGAAGATGACACCATTTCCGCCGCTGTCTCCCGACGGCAGTCGCAGCTACCCGCGCCGACACCTCGCGAATGGACATGGGAGCTGGAATCAATACTACATCCGTGCCATCAACGGCGAAGTGCGGCTGTGGGTCAACGGCGAAGAAGTTTCTGGCGGAACAGGCTGTAATCCCGCCGAAGGTTTCCTGTGCCTCGAAAGTGAAGGATCGCCGATTCAGTTCCGCAAGCTGCGGATCCGTGAACTTCCTTAGGAGTTGTCCAGATTCAACTCCGCGTTTTGCCGTTGCCAAACTTCCAACGCTGCAAAATCCCGTCGGCGGAGCGACGGGTGTACAGTACACCCGTCGCTCCGACGACGGGATTGCCTGCACTTTCGGACAACTACGGCCGCTGTCACAGCCCGGGGAGAACACGGATTTATTGATGGACGGGTCCGTAGCGTTGATGTTCGTGTCCGGCAACTCATGTTGAACGTTGCTTCCATTGATCTGTTTTCAGGATTTCTGTCACATGTATGTTTCTGCTCGTGCTCTTGTCGCGTGTGGCCTCGTCCTTTCCAGCGTTGCGCTCGGTGCTGAACCACTAATGCTGAGTCAGCCGCAGCCGCATCAGGTGGTGCAGCGTATCGGAGTCACCCCGGGGAAAGGTTTTGCTGATGTGCCAATCTTCGGCACACTGCCAGCAGGGGCTCAGCATGCCACGTGGGAATATCGAATTGTCGTTCTGGCAGATCAGCCGGATCAACCGGCCAAGACGGATTCCGTCAGTGAGTGGACGGGTATGATTCCGACAATCGCGGGAAACACATTCCAGGCAGTGGCCCGTGTTCCGGCTGGTGGGTGGTACCGTCTGGAGTGCCGCTGCCGTGTGGGAGACAACGTGCTGGCAATCGGTGGGGTTGAACCGATTGGTGTGGGCGAGGTTTTTGTGGTGGCAGGTCAGTCGTACGCCACCAACTGCAACGACGAACGACTGACAGTCGCCGATCCGCAGCAGCGAGTCGTCGCGTTTGATTCAGCAAAGCAGACATGGGCCGTTGCCAACGATCCACAGCCGGTGTTCGATGGCAGCGATGGCGGTTCAATCTGGCCGCCGCTGGGTGACGCCCTGGCGAAAGAATTCGGTGTGCCCATTGGCTTTGCCAACGTGGCCATTGGTGGAAGTTCGTCGGCACAGTGGCTGCCCGAGGGCAATATGCTGCCTCGATTGATCAGCGCCGGAGAGTCGCTTGGATCGTTCCGAGCCGTGCTGTGGCAGCAGGGCGAATCGGATGTGATTGCAAAAAATACGACGGAGGGCTACGTCGCGAATATCAGGACAATTCGCGACACCGCCGCGAAAGCCTGGGGCGATTCACCGCCGTGGCTGCTGGCAAAATCCACACATCATCCGACGGTCTACAATGATCCCGATGGCGAAGGACGCATCCGCGCGGGGATCGATGAACTGATAAAACACCCAGCGTTTCTCGCTGGCCCGGACACGGACACACTGACAGGTGACAACCGCGGCGATATCAATTCACGACGGCACTTCACCGGCATCGGACAACGTCGAGCCGCCGAGATGTGGCTTGCATCGATCCGTCAGGAACTGCTGACACCAAAAGATCAAGCTGCTGCGTTGCAAATCGGCATGGCCGAAGTCGATATCACGCCTCCCGTTGGATTTCCCATGGCAGGTTATTATCACGAGCGGCTGGCGGAAGGTACGATCGATTCGTTGAAAGCCAAAGCCATCGTCTTTCGCGAAGGTGAAACGGCCGGTGCACTGGTGGTCTGCGATCTGATCGGCATTGCCACCGACCTGTCGCGCGAAGTTCGGCGACGAGCGTCTGAGAAAACCGGCATTCCCGCCAGCAACATTGTGCTTGCGGCCACGCATTCGCACACAGCACCGGATTACATGAAGGAACTCTGGCTGTATCTGGGAAAAGCAAAACAGGAGCCGCTGCGGGCTGAATATATCGAAAAGCTGATCAGCGGTCCCGTCGATGCGATTGAGCGCGCTTATGGCGACGCGGGCAATTCACTGGTTTCAACAGGAGCCGCCCTGCAGACAACGCCCGTCGCCTTCAACCGACGATTTGTGATGCGTGACGGGAGTGTTCAGACCTGGCAGGCATTGTCGAATCCTGAAGTCGTTCGCGCGGCGGGGCCGATTGATCCTCGAATCGAATTGCTCGCCGTTCGAAATTCGGAAGACGGCAAAGTCCGCGGCATCCTGAGCAATTTCGCGCTGCATCTGGACACCGTCGGAGGAATGCGATGGAGCGCGGATTACCCATTCTTCATCGAACAAACTCTGAGGAAGAACTTTGGTGCGGATGTGATCTCGATATTCGGCACAGGTTGCTGCGGGGACATCAATCACGTGAATCCATCGACTCCGGAGCGCAACAAAGCGGACTTCATCGGCGAATCCATCGGCACTTCAGTCTGCCAGCAGTTTCCAGCATTGTCGCCGATAAAGAAAACTCAACTGCACGTGATGTCGCAGGTAGTGGAATTGCCGCTGGAAGATGTGACTCAGTCGGAAGTTGAACGCGCCATCGAAATCGTCGCTCTCGCCAAACAAGGCGGCAATGTGGCGTTTCTGGATCACGTGACGTCCTACAAGCAGTTGATTCTGGATCAGTTTCTTCACCGCCAGCCGTTCACAGAAACGTCAAAGCACATCACCTGGGGACTGAGCCGCTCGCTGGCTGGCGTTGGCGAACGAATACCCGTCGATGTGACCGTGATGACAATTGGTGATGATGCGGCGATTGTGTGTTTGCCAGGCGAAGTTTTTGTGGAGCTGGGGCTGGCTATTAAACAGGCATCCCCATTTCGCACCACGATTGTTGTCGAATTATCGAACGCGGTAGAAACAATCTATGTTCCTCACCGAGCTGCCTACGCAGGCGGCAGCTATGAGGTTACCAATTCAGCTCTGCAGCCTGGTGGTGGTGAGATGCTGGTTGAAGCCGCCATCAAACTGCTTCGCCATGCCGCGATGGAAAATCGCTGATTCTGTGGCATCTCAGATGTGTCGAACGTAGCCATCACGCTCCGCGTGATGAGCCCTGTCTCTCCCGTGCGATGATAGTCAGGCTGGTTGGAATGTCGTTCGCCTTGTCGAGGAATGTCGTTTGAGAGTCCACCATGGTTCGTTGATCGTGTGGGCCAGATTGAAGGCTCGTCTCGGCGGAGCGAGACGGCT
>JAGQQS010000194.1 GCA_020426105.1 Planctomycetaceae bacterium | reverse complement strand
GCAATATCAGCGGGCTGGTTGCCGCTATGCAAAAGCGTGTTGTACGTTCTATGTATACGATTCCGGCAGCGGTGTCTGAGATCACGGATGCCGATGCCAAACGTTATACGATTCTGCGACTGGCTCTCGCCGATCCGTGGGTTGGAATGTTGATTACTGCCAATCCGAGTACGCTGTTGCAGCTGACGGAATTCGCGAATCTGGAGGCCGAGCATCTGATTCGCGACATTCACAATGGCGGCATCAGCGACGTGGATCTTCCCGCGACAATTTCCTCCGCGTTCAGGAGACGCCTGCGGCCGGATGCTCGGCGTGCAGGACAACTGCAGCAGATCATGGAGCGACATGGTAACCTGCAACCTCGCAGATGCTGGCCGTTGCTGCAGGCTTTGGGCGTGTGGTGCGGTGGAAGTGCTGCCGCGTACATTCCGAAACTTAAACAGGTCTTTGAGGGAATCACGATTCGCGATCATGGACTGCACGCCAGCGAGGGACGGATGACGCTGCCGCTGGAAGATGAATCTCGTGCAGGCCTGCTTGAGATTCAGACACACTTCTTTGAATTCATGCCGGTCACGGAGGCCGAGTCAGACAGGCCCGAAGTGCTGGAGGCGCATGAGCTGCAGGAGGGGGCCGAGTATTTCATCCTGCTGACGACAAGCTCTGGACTCTATCGTTATAACATTCGGGACGTTGTCCGCTGCACCGGGTTTTACGGGACAACTCCGTTTCTCGAGTTTCGCCACAAAGGGGCGCATATATCCAGCATTACAGGTGAGAAGCTGGCAGAGTCACAGGTGGTGGAAGCAGTGAATGCAGCCGCGCAGGCGAGCGGCATGAAACTTAAGCTGTTCACTCTGACACCACAGTGGGGCCAACCACCAGGTTATGTCTTATTTCTGTGGTGCGACCACGATGATCATGAATCCAGCGGAACGGACTTGAGTCGGTTCGCCGGGATGGTGGATGAGCAACTGGCCGCCGCGAATGAAGAATACCGAGATAAACGGCAGTCTGGTCGAATCGGCCCCGTATGTGCTCGAAAACTGTCGCCGGACCTTTGGAATTCGTTCACCCAATCCCGTCAGGATCGCAGCGGCGGCAGCCCGGAACAGTACAAACACCCGTGCCTGCTGCCGGATCCGGAATTCCGGGGGCTCATTGGGGAGCGAGAAGCGAGGAGCGGGGAACAGGAAGTCATGGCAAAACGCCCGGAGTTCAATCAATTCGATTGACTCGAGTGCCGCGCAGGACCACACTTTTTTTAGTGGCGTGATTCTTCAGGGCTGGAGGCCCGACACAGCGTCAGCCAGTGGCATGACGGCGTGTTGATTTAGTGCCTGTTTGGGGGTGCTTCTCGTTTAACCCGACCCAAAGGGAAGGTATTTTCGCAGAATCCTCCCCTTCGGGTCGGGTTAATCAATTGTTTACAGCAAGACTGACACATGGCTAGCCCAAATCGGCACCCGGACGGCGATGTCCATTGTTTGATGATTCAGCCTCGGTTCGAAGCATCAAACTTCTGGAATATGACTGACACGGCCGCCACCACTGGTGCCAGGACGGTGGCACCACCGCTGGGTCTGCTCACGGTTGCGGCGTTGTTGCCGCAGCACTGGACGTTCCAACTGGTCGATCTGAATGTGCGCGCACTGACGGATGAAGAATGGAATGCCGCCGACATTATCTGCACCGGTGGCATGATCCCGCAGCAAAATGGAATTCTGGCCCTGGTGGAACGGGCCAATCGCGAGGGCAAATACGTCGTGGTCGGGGGCCCTGACCCGACGAGCCAGCCGGAGATCTACGTCAAGGCCGACGCACGCGTGCTGGGCGAAGGCGAATTGACGATTCCGATGTGGCTCAGCGCCTGGCGAGCGGGGAATCCGTGCGGATTGTTTGAAACATCCGACAAGCCGGACGTCACATTGTCGCCCACGCCCCGCTTCGATCTTGTTGAATTCAGTAACTATCTGCAGGCCGGGATTCAGATCTCACGTGGTTGTCCGTTCAACTGCGAGTTCTGCGACATCATTGAATTATACGGTCGCGTGCCGCGGAGCAAAACGGTACCGCAGGTACTGGCCGAACTCGATCGACTGGCTGACCTCGGGTATCGTGGCTGGGTCGATATTTCCGACGACAATTTCATTGGCAACAAGAAATTTGTCAAAAAGCTGCTGGTGGAGCTTGAGGCCTGGTGTCAGCGGCGGGAATACCCATTCTACTTTGGCACCGAAGCATCCATGAATCTGGCGGACGATGGTGAACTGCTGGACATGATGCAACGTTGCGAATTCCGCTTTGTGTTTATGGGGATCGAAACTCCGGATCCTGATTTGTTGGCGGTGACGCAGAAAAAAGTGAATTCCATGAAACCCATCGTGGAGCGCATCCACGAAGTTTACAAACATGGGATTGCCATCTCCGCCGGTTTTATTCTGGGATTTGACGGCGAAAAATCGGGGACCGGCGATGCGATGATCGAGTGCATTGAAGAAACCGGCATCATCTGGTCCATGGTGGGATTGTTAGTCGCGCTGCCCAATACGCAGCTGACCCGTCGTCTGATGCGTGAAGGCCGCATGATCGACTGCGGCACTCAGCAACTGCTGCCGCCTTCCGACGAGGTCTATCGGCTGGAAAATCTGGCCAACACCGACAATACGACGAGCGGGCTGAACTTTATTACGACGCGGGATCGTGTTGAGATCTATGAGGATTATCGCCGCGTGGTATCGACTGTTTACGATCCCGCCCGCTACATGGCGCGTGTGATGCGGACGACAAAGATGCTGGCGCTGCAGCGACGCCAGAAGCCTTCGATGGCTGAGTTCATAAAGATGGCCAAAGCACTCGTACAAATCGCGTGGTGGATGACAAAAAATCCGCAGGTTCGCTGGCACTACTGGAGTAATACAATCCGTTCGGCAATGATGGGAATGGCAAAATTTGAGTTCTGTCAGTCTCATATGGCCGGATTTATGCACCTCGGCCGACAGACATTGCGTGCCGGACAGGAAATGCAAGTGGGGATTGATTATGCGCAACATGGTGCGGTATACCCACGCAGTACCAAAGATCTGCCACCATCGAATCGGCCGTTGTTGCAGCTGACAGCCACCTGTGGAATTGATTCGAACGTCTGAGCAGTTCAGAATAGGCAATTCGACACAAAGTGTTTAATGACAACCCGCAGGTGAACGCGCTGAGCCTTGCCCACGAACACCTGCGGCCCGCCGTGACACGAAGAAACCACAGACGCTCTGCTTTACAGATCAGGCGATGCGAGTCTTGCCCGTGATGATATCCGTCAGTTCCTTAATCCTGACATTTGCCGCGTTCGTATTGTGTCCGCAGGATAAACCGGCCGAGTCGACAGGATTGTTTGATGTCCCGGCACAGGAAATTGCGCGACGTCGGCAGCCACTGCCGCACGCGGTCGATAAAACCGGGAAAAAGCCGTCGGCTACCGCTCCGCAGGAACGCCCATTTGAGCCGGGAATAATACGCGACAACGTGGCACTGGTAACGGAGTTGAACACGCGCTGGGAAGAATCACGATTGTCACTGGTCACGAATTTCGAATTGCCGGCAACGCCACCACCGGGCGCGACTATCGTCGGTGTTTCACCGGCGGAGGTGATGGTACAGCAATGGATCGACGAAGGCACCGCATCGGGGCATCACGGGATCTTATATGACAATCGGGATCGCGATCACTCAAATCTGAACCGCAAAAAATTTCCTCAGCTGGCTTTTGTGGAATACGATGGAGCAGCAAAAAAATGTGGTGCGGACTGGGGTATGCGAATCGGGCAGGCCTTTAATCTGCCGACGTTCGGAAATTCTTCAACGGCACAGGTAAATTCTCCGCTCTGGCGCAGCAATCCGCGGATGGTGACATACGACGATCTGCTGATGAGGATCACGTGCAATGAGTTTTTGAACAATCAGATGTATTGCTATCCGGAACACAATGACTTTGATCGGAAGCATGGAGACGTCTATCCGGCAAATGCGCCCTACTGGGTCATCTCACAGGGCTCATCCGGTTCCGATCAGCCGTTTATGGAAGCGATCGCCCTGACGTTGGCGGCATTGCGTCCGGAAGTTCGGCGCACACTGGTTGAAACACACTCATTAATGGGCGCGATTCAGATGTTGCTGCGTCGCAGTCAAAAATCCGTGCAGTCGGATGACGATTATTATTCCGGAAAAGCGCATCCTGTCGTGTTTCAGGCGTCTGAACTTGATACGTTCCGCATGGTTCAAATGGCACATGAGCTGACGATCGATACGCTTCCGTCAATGGTCCGAATTCGGGTGTTGGAGGAAGATCTCGGCGTGCCGGGACGCGACTATTTTCACCCGTTCGCGGCCGAGAGACTGTTCGACACGCCGATGGCCGTGGCGCGTGTTTATCGCACAGTGTCGCATCAGCGTCGAATGGTTGTGGAAGCGCGCGCAGCAGGAATAGACGCGCGGTTATCCGGCTTTCGCTGGGTGGTTCTGCAGGGTGATCCTGAAAAAATCAGAATTCGACCGATGGGTTCGAACGGTGCGAAGGCCGAGCTGATCTTCTACTGGCATCCCATGGCACCGATTCCCGGCATGACCGGCATGCAATCCAATCGGATCGACATTGGAGTATTCGCGGACCATGGAAAGTCACCGTCACTTCCCGCATTCATCACATCATTTACGCTGGCAAATGAAGACAGAACGTACGTCAATGGTCGGATTCAGTCGATTGACTACGGCGCTGTCGGCATCAGTCAGCGTTATGTCGATCCGACCATCGACGTTCCTAAACGGTGGAGGGACGAATATCAATACTCCTCAGAAAACCAACTGCTCGGCTGGCGCCGACTCGTTCCACAGGCGGAGCCGCAGGAATTCGCCGCCGATGGTCGATTAATTTTCAAGAAAGATGCAGCCGGGAAACCGACTGAATATCGAAATGTGACTTACGAAGCGATCGCCGACAAACAGCAGCTGTCGGTTCTGAAAATGGTGATTGCACCCAAATGAATCGTCGGGCAATTTCTGAACCGAAGGGGCTACTTCTGATCGCTCTTGCTTTCGGCTGTTTTCGCACGTTCAATTTTCCCGAACATGTGGCCGCCGACAGCACCGTGCTGCCACGTTCCGGCGTAGCGGTCCTGATAGAACAGTACACGCGCTGAGAATCCTTCGCCGAGTCCCGGCAGGCTCGCGTTTGTCAGAGTGACCATCGGTGTATCCCCGGCCCATTCGACGGGAACAGTGACCGGCAACTTTGTGTCGAGCGTCCCGTATTTGACCCGTGTCATAAAGATCCACAGGCTTTCAGAAGCCTTGGTAACGCTCTCGATTTCATACCGTTCGGCCTTCGGGATCCCATCGTTTTCCTTTCCATCGATCGTAAATGATCCGACAAGGACGCAGTGCGACATGGATTTTGAAAATGCGTCTTCACGAGCGACAATGTCGGCTTCAGTGGCATCATCAGCAGACACGGTTCCAGTTCCAGACCCGCCGGAATGGATGCAGACGATGGCGGCCAGGAATATGAAATTTCTCATGACAATTCTCCTTCAGAGCAGTGGTGAAAACACGCCCGTCTGTCTGGGCTTCGTTCTTTGATTTTGTATCCCGTCAATCCGCCAGTCCGAAGCGAATGATACACCAGAGTGCCTGAAACCCGTCGCGCCAACCGATCTTTTTGCCTTCGGCATAGGTTCGGCCGGAGTAACTGACGGAAGTTTCGTAAACACGCAGGCGCCGTCTGGCGATGCGAGCTGTGATTTCCGGTTCGAAGCCAAAGCGATTCTGGACGAGTTTTGGCGTAATATCTTCGATCACGCTGCGTCGAAACACCTTGTAGCAGGTCTCCATGTCGGACAGATTCAGATTCGTAAAGCAGTTGGATAATGTCGTCAGAAAGCGATTTCCCAGATAGTGCCAGAAGTACAGGACGCGATGAGCCTGGTCGCCCAGAAATCGACTCCCGAACACTACATCCGCTTTGCCTTCCACGATCGGCTGCAGTAACCTCGGGTACTCAGACGGATTGTATTCAAGATCGGCGTCCTGAATAATCACGATATCGCCATCGACGTGCGAGAAACCGGTTCTCAGCGCGGCACCTTTACCCTGGTTAACATCGTGAAAGAAAATGCGGATGCGGTTGAAATCATCGTTCCCGCCTTCGGCCTCGAGGGCCTTGAGTAGTTCCCGGGAGCGATCTTTGCTGCAGTCGTCGATCAGAATCAGCTCTTTGCGAATCGGCACATCACGTACGCGGTCGATGAGCAGTCGGAGTGTTTTTTCTTCGTTGTACACAGGGATGACAACCGACAGCCGCATTTCCGGAGGAATCACGTAGAACCCCAGTTGGCGGCATGTCGATTCCCCAAGCGTACTTTTCTGCAGGGCGTACCATTCCGGAGACCATGGCCGCAGAGATTCCGGTGGATTGTATTCTGTCATTGAAAATAAACTTTCATTCGTCACGATGCGGGGAAAAGGGGCTGGAGCCAATCGAGTGACGGTTCGCTTTGTGGCGATTCAGGTGATTGGTTCCTGCACTTTTTTTCCAAACCCAGACTGGATTGCCAAAGTCCGGATTGTACTGAGTCGTTCAGGATCTGCAGAAGCGAACAACGCCGTCTGAATTTTCATGGCCTGTCCTCCGATCCGGCCGGGACTTGTAGGAATAATCCGTACGCCACTGCAAGAAACTTCGTCAATTCTATTTTGATTTTGCTGAGTAAATTCGGCCGTAGAATGAATCCACAGTCCTGATTCTCCTGCTTTAAGCCACTTTCGCAGCGATAACGCGATCCGACCCATCGTCAGCCGTCCATTAATGTCATGACACATTCGGAGCCAGCGGTGATCGTCCGTCGGGCTTTGAAAGAGCATGCAGTCAATTCCAAGAGGCCCCCGGTATCCTGCGGCCGCCGCCTTGAGGGCGATCTTTCGGCCGTGTGCGATCGCCGCACGCCAGAACAGGGGCTCGTTCGCATCGCTGCCTTCCGGATTGACGACGACGCTGCCCTGATAGTGTCCGGCCGAATCTGTCAGCATCTCCACTGCACCGATGAACTCAACCTCCGACGATCCTGAATCCGAGGACGGAATCATAAACTGCAGCCCGCATTCTGAAATTCGCTTCACCCACGGCTCGACGTAGACCAATTCGCCGGAAGAGAATCGCGTGGCAAGCCATGTGAGCTGATCGTTGTTGCACGCCGCCGACGTTCCGAGGATCCGATTGCGACTCGCATGACTCAGATCCGCTTTGATCACCCAACCGTGCGGCGAATACCTGCATGCGTCCCTGATCGCCGCGGTGACTTCTGTCATCGAACTGCACAACTTTCCGAAGGTGTTCATACTTCCTGTACCAGCGACTTCAATGGATTCATCAAACAGGGACTGGAAACGACGGCTGTTAATCAGACGCACCGCATCGATCCGCGGCCACGCGCCAGACAGACCGGCTGTTCGGAACACATCGACGGCTGCCTCACTGCAGCCCCAGGGTGTTGCACGCCAGGCTGTGGCACGTTCCGCCGCAGACTGCGATTCGCGACGGATGTGCTCCGCCAGTTCTTTGATCGTGAGAAAATCAATGTCCTGCAGGACCGTGGGCACGTCGGTCGGACGGGTCGTCTCAGAAACCACGACAATCCTGCGTGGCGAGGGCCGATCAGGGGGTTTGCGATCGCCGGGTGATGTGCGTTCGGCAACTGAACTGCTTTGCTCCAGCAGTCCCATAATCGGGGCGAGTTCTGCGGCCAGCCTTCTGGAAGCTTTTGAGCCGCGAACGGTTGTCGACTGGAGTTCTTCTTCGAAGAAAAAATTGGGCAGCAGGACGCAATTCATTGACCGTTCCATGGTAAACAGCATCCCGCTCTTCCGCCCGCAGACGGCTTTGCCCAGGACAATGACCGGCAGCAAACCGCGTTCTCAAAACGCTGTCAATCGACTAACATGATGGGTTTGCGGAATCATCTTTTAAAACCCCGGAGCTGACGACTTATGATCCTGGACCGACTCGACAATGCCACACATTACTTTGGCCTCGGCGCGCGTATCGCGACAGCATTGCAGTATCTCAGGGAAAACGACTGTACAAAACTGTCCGTCGGGAAGATTCCCATCCAGGGTGATGAAGTTTTTGCAATTGTGCAGGACAATATCACGAAGCCCCGTGAACAAGGGGTCTGGGAATCGCATCGCAAGTATGTCGATGTGCAGTTTGTGGCTTCCGGGATTGAAGAAATGGGGTACGCAAACATTAAATCCCTGAGCGTGAGTAAACCTTACGAAGAAGCGACGGACTGCGCGTTGTACCAGGGGAGCGGGAGCTTCGTAACAGTTCCCGCCGGAAGCTTTACAATATTCTTTCCGGAAGACGCGCACATCCCGGGTTCTGCTGTGAACGATGTGTCGGCAGCCGTGCGAAAGGTGGTCATCAAGGTGGCGGTCAGTGCGACGGAAAGATGAGTACGCTGACATTTTTTGTGTCGCGTGAATCTTGTTGCCGATCTTCTTCGGTGTCTCTTTAGAAATCGAGTTCCATTGAGCGCCGGGCGGGGAGCCTGAACCCGTCGACAAGTCGATCTGTGATTGCCGGGCTGTGTGTGTGCCGCAGTGCGGGCGATCCCGTCGGCGGAGCGACGGGCGTACGGTACACCCGCCGCTCCGTCGGCGGGATTTTGCA
>JAGQQS010000193.1 GCA_020426105.1 Planctomycetaceae bacterium | reverse complement strand
CTGTCCGGGTGTTGCCTGACAGCATCAGCTATCAGAGCAATCTGCTCACTGTTGATCGATTTTAGTAATTCGATGGCGCTCTGGCGGACCGCATATTCCGGCGCCCGCAGACTCTCAATCGCGTCGCTGACCTGCGCGTTCGTCAGTTTCGGTTCAGACTCCACCCCGGCAATGGCAGCAGCTGTGGAATCGGATCCCTCCGCGTTTTGCAGGATTTCATCCGCCTGTGACTCGTCGGCAAACGACTGGCTGATAGTGAGCGGAATCAGAAAGATCAGGATTCGTCGCATGTGTGACACATTTAACTGTTGGAAATTCGGGGTCCGACGCTCCCATTGTTTCCGCAGATCCCAGGTTTCGCAAGGCCATCTGAAAAAGTTGTGGGGCAGGGCACCACTGTCCGGGATTTTGACTGGAATTGGCATCTGTTCAGCTCAGACCGAAGTTGCTCCGGCTCATAGACCTGCGTCAGCTTGCGAGTGCCTCGTTTGTACCGGCCAGCGGACATATGCCGCTCGCCGTCACTTTGTCACCGGCAATCGTTTGTAGTCCCGCCTTCAGGCGGAACATGCAGGTAGGACCTTGCAGTATTCCGCCTGAAAGCGGCACTACGAACTCTACGAACTCGACGTGATCACCGTTGGTCTCAACCAGGTGTTCTCACAAATGCCCGTGCGCACTTCTGTCAACCCGCGGGCAGGCTGGTATTCGCGGGAACGAAGAATTGCGATTATACTCCGCGCGGCTGCCAGCCGGGATGGACCGGATTTGGCAGTCATCGTCGAAATGCCGCATTCGCGGCCGCTGTTGGACGAAGCCAGCTCAAACCTTAGTTTCGCGAACTGACTGAAGAAACACAGACTCGAACCGGGCAATTTCCGGCGTGTTTGTACTTATCACCTTTGATAACGCCGTAAACCCGGGAACCAATCATGCTGGATGATGCAAATACTCTGCTGATTCTGGCTGTGATTCTGGTCGCCGGGACGCTGTCCGGCGTCATTGCCAAAAGCTGCCACCTGCCCTCGGTGACCGGGCAGATACTGGCCGGTGTGCTGATGGGGGCCTCGGTTTTCAGAGTTCTCAATGAAGAAGGGATTCATTCGCTGGATGCGCTGGTGAAGTTTGCCCTGGGTCTGATGGCCGTCGCTGTGGGCAGCCACCTTAACTTCCGGCGTCTGCGCGCTGCGCGAAGACGCCTGTTCTGGCTGGTGGTCCTGGAAGCGACGCTGACGCCGGTGCTCGTCTATTCCGGGGTGATCCTGTTTTCTTCGACCACGTGGTACACCGCCCTTTTACTGGCGACGATTGCGATCTCAACGGCGCCGGCAACGGTTCTGGCCCTCGTCAAAGAAACCGACTCCCGCGGCGCATTTGTCACGACGCTCCTGGCCGGTGTGGCCTTGAACAACCTGCTGTGCATTATTCTGTTCGAAATTGCCCGCACCATTGCCAAGACGGCCATTCATCCGACTGGAGTGTTCGTCCCCGCCGATCTGATCCAGCCGCTGTCCCAGATCGGGAAAAGTCTGGTCGTGGGACTTGTGATCGGTGTCGCCCTGATCCTTTTAACGAAACGGGTTGTTCGCCCTGATCGGCTGTCAGCTCTGTCGCTCATTGCCATCCTCCTGACGGCCGGGTTGTCGGCACACCTCGGGTTGTCAGTATTGCTCGCGTGTCTGTGCTTCGGTGTCACACTGGCGAATCTTTCCCCGGATCGCGAAGAAATCGGGCACCGCGTGTTCGAAAGTTTTGAGTCCGCTATCTTCGCGGTATTCTTTACTGTCGCCGGGATGGAATTGAAGTTTGATACGCTGGCGATCGGTGGACTGTTAGCAACCATCACATTTGCGATGCGCGGCATTGGGAAGGTGTCTGCTGGTTATCTGGGAATGAAGTTTGCCGGTGCCACGCCACGATTTCGTCAGTGGCTCGGGATCTCTTTGATTCCTCAGGCAGGTCTCGCCGTGGGCTTGATGCTGTTAGTCACGGAAGATCCCGATTTTGCCTCGATCCGCGAATTGTTTCTCGCAGTCGTACTCACCGTGGTGCTGCTGAACGAAATCATCGGACCGATTCTGACCCGGATGGGCCTGCGTCGTTCAGGCGACTTTGGTCGTGACCGCGCCCGCGTCCTCGATTTTCTGTCGGAACACAATATTACAACGACACTCAAAGGACCATCAAAGGAAGAAGCTATTCGCGAACTTGTCGAACTGGCTGTCAGCGTCAATAAGCTGTCGGTGGATACAGACTATTTGTTTGCCGAAGTCATGAAAGCCGAGAGCGTCGCATCGACATGCGTCGGAGAAGGCCTCGCTCTGCCACACGCCCGACTGGATGTCGGCAACAAAATTGTCGGAGCCATGGGGATTAGTCATAATGGCCTGAATCTTGACACGCCCGACGGACGTCCCGTGCATTGCATGGTGCTGATCCTGACTCCGAAATCGATGCCGGAAAGGCATCTGGAAGTGTTATCAGCACTGGCCGCATCAATCGGTCGGGATGATTCAATCCAGAGCGCCTTGTACCATATTGACTCGCCCGCACATGCCGACGAACTTCTCCATCTGGATGAACAGTTTGAAGGGTGGAACTATTATCTTGATGAAGGGGAACCGCGCCGGCCTGTCTGATACGATGCACCTGAGACGCAAAAGTCGGAAATGCATCTGACCGGAAACGCGTTGCACATAAGTAACCCGTCTCAAACGTCTGAGCGACATCATCCTGCATCGACATCATCCTGCATCGACTTATCCTGCATCGACCCATCCTGCCTGGTGCATCCGTTGACGACCTCGAAACCACATCCTGCATCCAATTCGCGAATCAACACGACTGCCGGTCGAGTTCGCGTCATCTTTGTCAGTGTTGCATGGCTGGTAGCAACGGCGAGCGGCTTGTGGTGCGAAATACCACGAATGCAGGCAGCCGCAAAATCTCCCGCAGGCATACTCTCCTGCTTTTTCGGAATGGATGCCGACTGGTCGTTACCATTGATCGTGCTTCTGACGCTGCCGCCGCTGATCATCGTGGCAAGGATTGTCAAGCTAAATGCGCCGTCGCGACGCTCGATTCGTCCCGAAAACGAGGCGTTGCAGCCCTCAGTTCGTCGTCAATTCATCGCCGCCGTCGCGTTGTTTAGTTTGTCACTCTTCTGCAGCGCAGCGATCGGATTTAGGACAGTCTCATTGAAACCCGTGCCGGGCGAGACAGGCAATGTTGCGTCCATTCGATTCTGCGAGTTGCCGCCGGCCTATCACGATGAGTTCAGTTATCTGCTGCAGACCCGGACTTTTCTGGCCGGACGTTTGGCCTGGCCCGCCATGACCGTAGAGCCCGACTTGTTTCATCAGGTCCACGTCCTGAATCGTCCATCGACAGCCAGTCGCTATTTTCCCTGGACGGGTCTGTGGATGGCGCCCTTCACCGCGCTGGGACATCCGTACCTGGGCCATTGGGTGGCCGGCGCGATCGCGTGCGTTTTTTTCCATCGCTGCCTTTGTCGCCTGCTCGAGTTCCGCTGGGCCGTGACGGGCGGCGTCCTGATTGCTGTGAGTCCCGGCCTGGCATCCTTCAGTAACCTCCTGCTGGCACATCATCCTACGCTGCTGGCACTGTCCATATTTCTCTGGGCGTTCCTGCGTCTGATGGATCACTACCGTGCGCGGGATGCCGTCGTTGCCGGAATCGCGTTGTCGCTGGCGATGCTCGGACGTCCCATGACGGCGGCGGGATTTGCGTTGCCATTCGGGATCTGGTTGTTGATCGTAATCGTCAGAAGCCTGCTGGCTGGAAACCCGGAATCACGACCACCATGGTCGCCCGCTCGAGTTGTGGCTGGAATCGGCGTCCCGATTCTCCTGGGATTTGCTGTCCTGGGGATCATGAATCACGCAATCACAGGCAACTGGATGAAATCCGCGTATCAGCTTTACACAGATACCTGGACGCCGCGCCATCGATACGGTTTCGACAATGCGATTGTCGATCCGGCGCTGCCCAAATCCAAAGTTCTCCAGGCATACGACCAGTGGGCAGAAAATCTGACCATCGATAAAGCCCGATCCAACGTGGAACAGCGAACGCTCTACAGCCTGCGCTGGACGCTG
>JAGQQS010000192.1 GCA_020426105.1 Planctomycetaceae bacterium | reverse complement strand
GCTGAAAGTCTGCTGATCGCGCAGGAGTCGCCCAACAGATGGCTCTCAGTCCGTGTCACTTCCAAAGGCCATTCGGGCCGAGGAAAAGTACAGATCTGAGTTCGAATGATTTGCGGCAGTGGTCGACGTCCGCGCGTTAGGCGGCACGTGATTTTACCGGGGTGCTGCTGGCTCCCGGGCCGATCACACTTTCTTCGGGAAAACTTTCGACTGGTGGACCTTCCAGTCGTCCTTGTTCGTCGATGTGATCATACCAATCGCTTTTTGCCACGGGAGTGCGTGTCTTGGCAGGATGCCTTTGCCGCCACCCATCACGTCGTCATCTGCAGAATTGTAGCAGGCGGCGTTGTTGCAATTGCCGCCAGGATGATCAAGACCCAGCAGGTGTCCAACTTCGTGCTTCTTCGTGTTAATCGGGTCCTGCACATCGTAAAGAAGCATGTTTGAGCGATACTGAAAGCCCCACGTCGGATCTTTCGGTCCGGAGATATTGGCGACTGCGATCTTGAAGTGCGCTCCGGCCAATGTATCCGTTGCGGTCAGGTCGAATCGACACCAGACGTTGGGACGATACGTCCGCTTGTTGATCGTGAAATCCAGACCCGTGTATGTCGATGGAGTTTCGAGCCAGAACTTCCCATGCCAAAATTTCTGTGCCGTCGCAACCGCTTTCCGTGTCCATGCCGCCAGCTTCGCAGGTTCCCATGGAGTGGCATTAAATTCAACGCCATCATGATCTTTGGCGAGCCCCTTTTTGGGATCGGCCGGATCTTTGGTCGTAATCGCCGGATCATCAAACGCGTCATAAAAATAGACGCGCATAATCAGCTCTAACTCTGCATTGTTTCGATCCGTACATGTTGTATCGTCCAGCATTCCGTCGAAGACGGAACCGGAAATCGCGTTTTGCTTTCCCAGAATCAGAGTGGGATGTTCGAATGTGACTACTCCGGACATGGGTTACCCTTTCAGAATGAGACCTGCCGACTTCCAGGATCGCACGATTATTAGTTTCGACGGGCAACGGTTGCGGGAAATTTCTGGTCGTGGATGCAGATTGCCGCAAATCCTGAATGCCTTTGAGTTGCCTGCCAATTTGGCAATCGCACGGAATGCACGATTATTCCGGGAGCAATCAATGGCTGACTACAGGCGTCCCTCTCTTCCGGCTTCGCCGAACGAACAATGAGGGTTTGTTTTCATTACGTCTTCCGGCCGGGAACTTCATCTGGCCAGTCGTGATTACCTTCGTATTACCATCCACCCTCAGGCCATGGTCTGGAGGGCTGTTCCGTGCCTGTGTTTTTCATCCCGCCACCACAGCCAGGCGAACAGAATAATCAGAATGGCCGAAGTCCATTGATATGCTGTCAAGCCATAGACATCGCGAACCTCAGGCCGTAAATATTCGCTCAGGAATCGATAAACGCAGTAGCTGATGAAATAAAGCTTGATTAACTGGCTTCTGAACAGACCTTTTTTCTGCAGCCATGTCAGTACGATCGCCGCTGTCAGATGAAACGCGAATTCATACAACTGTGTCGGATGCCGCGGCAGTTGATCGACAGCCGGAAAAATGAGTCCCCATGGCAATGTCGTCGGGGTTCCGTAGCAGCAACCACCAGCAAGACACGACAGTCTTCCGACCGCGATTGAGCCAGCAACCGGTACTGCAAAAGAATCCCCCGTCTTTACCTTGATACCCAGACGCCACTTGACCAGTTCGACGCCGAAATATCCGCCGACAAGGCCGAACAGGATCGTCTTGCCCGACATAAAAAACGCCGTACCGTCGCCCATCCCAACGGGATCAAGCACGACAAATGGAAGTTTCGCGATGACCATTGCACCGATAAATGCTCCCAGCCCGATCCACAGACGCTCCAGCGGATTCAAACGCGGATCCGGTTTCTGCCGCCCCTTGAGCCAGATGCCGGTAGCGAGGGCAGAGATCATCAGCAGCGGATAGAACAGGATTGTCCATTCAGGGAGAGTCATGCGATGGGCCGCATTCGGAACAGATTTGAGTCAGGGAGTAAGTGGATTGGGTGCCGCCGTCAGGTTTTGCCGGCATCGCTGACCGGTGGAAATCCCGTCGGCGGAGCGACGGGTGTACAGTAGGCCCGTCGCTCCGCCGACGGGATTCGATTGCTCGTTCGCCAGACCGATGTCAACCAGGCCGTTCGCACACTCGCAACGCTCTTTCCATTAACAACGTGCAGCGCGCGTTTCCAGGGAACGTATCAGCGGAGGCAGCTGCACCTGTCCGTTGCGATACAACACATTGTACGCAGAGAACGGTACCAGATGTCCGCTCGGCAATACAAAGTGGACGCATTCCTTCATCAGTTGACGCACATCGAAGTTGTACGCATCCATAAACGAAGTCGTGGTGATGCGAAACATGTCGCGGGGGTTCAATGTCTGACCGAGTGCCCGTGAGAAGAACTGCATGGCATCGCTCATCACTTCCGGCGGTAACTCCGCCGCTGCGCTGGCGACGGGCGACGGTATGCCGGAACCAAAGGCCGTCAGTGATACTTCACCGCAGCCGCAATCTCCGCCGCCACACGCCTGACGTGAGAGGTACTGTCCAATCAATTCACGCGCTCGTTCGCGATTGAATGTAATTCGCCCGGACAACAGATCCAGGTGCTTTTCGAGATCCACAAAACGGGCCAGTGGCGTCACACGATTGCCAACACGATATGCATATGACAACGTATGACCGTTGGGATGCGCGCATGGCAGCGGAGCAAAGTCCGTTTCCTGCCACTGAACCGACTGGTCCGCCACAGCCTTGATTACATCCGGAAATGTAATGCGGTTTTCCAGTGTTTCCGGCAGGACACAACGGCCGGAATAGGTCGCAGGCTGAAAACTGATGCCCGTGATCCCTGGTCGCTCAATTCCGAATTCGACAAGTCGCCCGATCTCGTGATCATTGACTCCCGGTTGCACGGTACACACCAGAATCGTATTTAGCCCGACCTCGCCCAGTTGTTCGATTGCCCTGAGTTTTGTCTCAAGCAGCGTCGCGCCGCGGAGTGTTCGGTAACCTGCATCTTCGAATGTGTCAAACTGCAGATAGACTTCCGTCCGATGTTTCAGTTCCGCAATTCTTTCGAGAAACTCGCGATCCCGCGCCAGGCGAATGCCATTGGTGTTGATCATCACGATATCGATCGGCTGAGCGCAGGCGTATCGATGAATCTCTTCGAAGTCAGGATGGATTGTCGGTTCTCCACCAGACAGCTGCAGGATCTCCGGCTGCCCCTCGACTTCCACAAGTCGATCGATTGCGGCGAGACATTCCTGCAGCGACAGGTGTGTGCCGCCCGGTCCGCTGATCGCAAAGCACATCGGGCATTCCAGATTACAGGCCGAATTGATCTCCAGCAGCCCAATGCAGGTGTGCTGCTCATGTTCCGTACACAGCCCACAGTCATACGGACAGCCTCGGTCCGGCTCCACACCGAACGAAACCGGCACCTTGCCGGGCAAGCTGTAATCTGTGCGATCAAACCACTTTGCATCGCTGCAAATGAAATCTTCCCGCTGTCCGTGCACGGCACATGTCTTGCGAAAATAGATGCGTCCCTGGCGAGAAACAACTTTCGCCGGAACAAGAGCCAGACACTCCGGACACAGGCTTTGCGTGGTGCCAAGAAACGTGTAATCCCGATAGGCAGTCATGGCTGAATCC
>JAGQQS010000191.1 GCA_020426105.1 Planctomycetaceae bacterium | reverse complement strand
GCAATTCATCACTCAGAGAGTGATGTCCGTGAGTCGATGCCGCCCCTCTTGTTTCGCCTGCACTCCCTCTGTTTACAGAAGTCACTGGGAGCAGCTTCCCAAAGCCTCTATTTCCCCATTGCCAATGCCATCAAGGGGTGTCCGCAAGGGCTTCTCAGCAAGGTTAATGAACCGGCCCGCGTGCTTGTCCGGAAATTTTACGCGTCAACACATCAGCTACCACTTCGGCAATGGACCGAATTCGTTGTCCAGGTCAACGGCCAGCCTTCGTCCGCGAGCGTGAAGACGTGCCGTCAGCACTGCCTTCATCGGCCAAAGTTCCTTCCACGTCATCATGATCGCCCCATATATTGTTGGTCGCCACCCGACGTCACACGGCTGCAGGTAACCAGTTTCGATCTGCGCATCAAAACATTCGACGAGAACAACCTGTCTCAGGAATTCCATCGCATCACCGTGAAACTCGTCATCAACACGCAACTCTCGCTTTGTTCCAGGATCGTGGCGCTGCATCAAGCGTTCGTGATAGTGATAAAGATCGATAGTTGATTTGACGTGAGGAAGTCGGCTGTTCACTTCATCCCGACGATCCGGGAACGAACTACATCTGGAGATGCTGGAAGTCTGAATCATTCGGAGTTTGTCGTTCTGAAATCGACAGACAAACTCCACGTACTGAATGCGCTGCTGAACTATGCCGTCAGCAACTCCCCAGACCGTGCTCACCATTGCTGATTCTCGTGTACGGACATTGCGATGAAGCTGAACGACCGCGCATGCGTTCGGTACCACATCCGGCAAAGCGTATTCGCCGAGACATTCAAAGCCGATCTTTTCCATCTCTTCGATCGCATCATCGAAATACACTTCGATTATGCGTGACGTCGGAATCGTTTCCGGATCGAACTCCAGCAGGTTCATGTTGCGTCGGAATCGTTGAGTTCTGTAGATCAGAATCGGGGGGCCAAAGAAATATGCAATCGTGATCACTGCCACAGTGACAAGAATGCCCGGTATCTCTGGCATATTCGGTATCCGAACTTGTGATCCGTTGACGTTCCCGTCACGCAACAATCCTGCGAGGCTGGCCGCTTCGCTGGATTGTAATCAGGAATTTGCGTGATGCCATTCTGTCGCGCCGCGTTTTCTTCAACAGGGGGAGGACGACAAGGGGACGAAGGCCGTCGAATTGGCATGGCGACACGCGCGGCAAATGGAACTGACGTTCTGTAGTGTGACCGCGGCGCGCTTCTGTCCGGAATCGTTTGTGAAAGTTCCTGACCAGATCCAGCAATGTCTCGGCGCGGCTTGTCAGCCGCTCGTCTACGACTCTGGAACCACCAAATACACAGGGAAAATGCTTCACCGCGTTGCCTGGAGGTCTGACTTGCCAAGTCTCCAACTTGAATGCGAATCTGTCCATTTCTCATTCATTTATTGTCTTGCTCAATTGTACGCACAACTCGGAAGCCTAACGAAAGCCCTGCGCCGTACGTATTACCCTCGCTTCGTGCTGCGCTACGTGCTTTCTGTACGATGGCAAAAACATTGCCGCCTCGAGTTACGCCCCGAAAATCGAACTTGAATGGGTCATCGTCCGGCAGTGCTGCTCGGATCTCCACATCTTCCGAATCCAGCAGCTTTTCCACATACGGCTCCAGGATCCATTCTGAGGCACTTCCGTGCATGTCATAGAGGCCGAAACGATTGGGGCATTTCGTTGCGACGGGGTGATTACGCCCATCTGAATTCTCCGCTGTCCAGCTATAGCGGGGAGCAATTTCTAAATTATTTCCCCAAAAGTAAGGAGATGTGCTCTGAGCGCGGCAGGCATATTCCCATTCGGCCTCTGTGGGGAGGCGATAACCCGTCCGGTGGAGATAGTTTTCCTCCGGAACCACAACGCCGTCATTGAGGATATAGCAAATCTGATCATCGGGCAGACCCTCTTCCAGTGATAGCCAGTAGCAATACTCCGCCGCCATATTCCAGGTCATCATCACCGCAGGACAATCCAGAGTTGGGTTGACCAGTGTGGCTTTGTGACGGTAGTTTTTGAACAGGCGCAGGAATTCGATCATTGGTACCTCGGTTGTACCCATTGCGAAATCACGATTAATGGTCCGGACGGCCTGCACTTCGTCGCTGTCGCGGTCTTCTTCACCTTCGGGGGCTCCTGTCTGAATCCGAATCGGTCCATGAAAGACGGCCATCGTCTGGCCGCCGGAATTAACATACCAGTCTTTGTCGGGTGTGTATGCATGAGGCACCGACGGCTGGTTCAGGAGTTCTGTCAGCTCCTGCTGATGTCCCCAGCTTCGCAGCAGCCACTCCGCCGCGGAATGAACGTCGGTTTCCTTCTCCTGAACAAACAACTTTTTCGCATAGTCAACGACCGGCGCACGAAGCGGCGTTGGTACGTTGTCATGGACCATGCCGCCCAGACTTCGCAACAATGCGGCTTTCAGCGTCGTATCGGCGGAGTTCATGAGTTCAAAAAGCATCTCCGGGTGAACCGACAGTTGGCTTAGTCGGTATTCCGTCTGATGAGTCAGATCCGGATCCTCGACCGCCGTGAGCACCGAAATCAGCGGTCCGGTCTGCCCGAACTCCAGCAACGCAATGGCCGCAGCTCCCTTGCGCCGCCGACTTTCGACGGCAGCTTCAATCTGGCGATGCCTTTCTACCGGATCAATTTCCGATTTCGATTGAGCTGGCAGTGGTCTGCTGTACGCGGTTTCCAGCGCGGACTGAGCGGAGACTCCCAGTTCTGTCAAAGCAGGGATCAGTCGATGGTACTGAGATGAATCGGCATCGAGCAACAACTCCGCCAGGGGTTGAGCCTGATCGTTCAGGAGTTCCGCGAGAATCGAGGCGGTTACAGCTCGATCTCCGGTGCCACGAGCTTTATCCAGAAATGCCGTTTTCAACGGGGCGTGCAGCAGATTCCGCAACGGGTGGCATTCGAGCATCCATGGAGCGAACGCGCGGGGATCGCTGGCAATTTCTTCCAGCAATTGGTGACTCATAAACGTCGCAACGTCCTGCCATTTTTGCTCGGGCAACGCTTCCGACGGAGGATCCAGATCCCCCAGCGCCAATCCCGCACGGAAGCGCTTACTGGCGGGTGTGGCGGAATCGTTGAGAAGCAGCCACAGTGTCGAGATCGCGCCTGCTTTCCCGGCTGCTGTTTGCCACGCGTTCCGGACCGTGGCGAAATCTCCAGGAGGCGCTGTCCAGAGTCCATTCAGCAGATTTTGGGGATCGGCCAGTTCGGGCGGCAATGCCATGTTCGCATGCAACGCATGTTTGGGATCATCCGCGCGGCCAAGTTCCAGTAACATTGGATTGACAAGAGATCGGTAATCTGAAATCTGCGCCAGAATTCCCGGGACCTCTGCGGTCGCGCTGGTTTTCAGCGAATTGACCAGTGACGTTGCAGAGGATTTTTGCCCCTGATACCGAATTGCCCAGAACGTTAGGCATGAGACAAGGATGACGATCAGCAGACGCCCCGCATAGTGCCGCGTGGCCGCGTTCATCAGTGCCCGCTGGTCGCTGTTTTCCCGCAGGATCCGACGTGGCACGAACAGGCGAATGTTGAACCATTCCAGCAGAGAGGGCAGACTTCGAGCTGTCGGACGCGCGAGCCAGTTACTGGTATGGTCTGCCAGCGCCAGCTCAGCACGGCCTCGACGCGTTTCTTTCTGCTTGCGCGTCAACCAGTCGCGCAGTGAAGGAACCAGATAGTCATGCGCAAGATGGTAATATCGTTCACACTCTCCGGATTCCGAACCGGAGACAATACCGGACGCTTCCATCCCCTCAGGATCTGCGGGGGTAATGATCCGCAATTCAGAATCCAGCATCTGGATCAGGGCGTCGAAATCTTTCGGCGAATTCTGATACCCGGAACTGACCATCAGTTCGTCATGCGAACGCATGTTGCCCTTGATTTCGGTGCTGCTGTCGGGCAACAGGGCGCGCAGAACGCGTCGTGCAGCCCGCTGATGCAGGCGATGTCCCGGGCTGGCAGCACGGCCATTAAACGTTTCTTCCAGAAACCTTGCCCCGACGCCTGCAATCCCGCCGAATCTCTTCAGCGTCCCAATCTCCCACGGCTGATCCTTAAACATCTCTGCAAATAAGGCCAGATGCACGGGGACAATCCGGTCGTTCTGCGCCAGGTCCTTGATCGCGGCGGCAATGAACTCCTTCTGTTCGGACTGAAATTCATTGAATTCTGCGGGCAACACCTGGTACGCCTGACCAATCGCCGTCAGCACTTTACGCGCGTGTCGCAGACTGAACAGATCAATTGCCGCCAGGTTTTCCGAGGGAACAATCGAGACTTCCAGTTCGTTCGTAAAGTGCGTCACGGCCATCCAGAAGTCGTCACGAACACCGATCACGCACTGCAAATGTTCGCCATCACACTGTCGCAGTGCAAGGACCATTTCTTCGCCTGCATATGTGGAATGAGCATGCAGCCACTGTTCGAACTGATCAAGAACGAGCACCAGCTTTCGGCCGCCCGCCAGCACCTTTCCACGTCGAAACGCCGCGAGTGATTCAATCAGATTCAATTCATGCGACAGAGCCGGAAATTGCCGCCGCAGCAGGCGGAGCAGGCGGAATTCAGTATCAGCACCGGAACATTCCATATAGAGCGCCGTCACACTCGGTGGCAACCGCGGAATCACCGCCGCCTTCATGAAGGAAGATTTTCCGCAGCCGCTGGGACCGTAAATCAGGCCGATCCGAAAAGCGCGATCCGGATCAAAATCCGACAGGCGATTGATCCAGAACTGGACGCTCTCCGGCATCCCGTTTTGATTCCGCGCTCCGGGAAGCAGTTCCAGAAAGAACCCCGCGTCATCGCTGTCGAACGAACGCAGCCCTTTGGGAACAATCGCAAGTTTGCTGCTTGCTGCCTGGATATCACTCGTTGCCCTCACAGGGACGCCGCTGAGTCCAGGCGCGGCGGCTGAACGGCTGAGTTCAGGATCGCCTGAATGCAGAAACTCGCGCAGATCCGTCGCCATATCCAGCGCCGTGTTATAGCGGTCCACCACACGTGGTGCCAAAGCTTTCAGGCAGATGCGCTCCAGCTCCTTTGGGATTGTGTCGTCCAGTTGCCGTGGCGGTCGCGGTTCAATCGACAGGTCCTGGATCAGACGCTTGCTCGGAAACGGTCGACGGCCCGTGAGCATCTGATACAGCATGACACCCGTGCTGAAAACATCCGTCCGCCCATCGACCAGATGCCCCTCGCCCCGCAGTTGTTCGGGACTCATATACGGAAGTGTCCCCATTGTGGGCTGGATCCTGCCGTAATCTTCTTCTTTCAGAGCGATGCCAAAATCCACGAGCCACGGATGATCTTCCTGATCGATCATGATATTCGCGGGCTTCACATCCCGATGGATCACACGACGCAGATGGGCATAGTGCAGAGCGTCACAGATTCGCGTAATCAGCTCCGCTGTGGCCGCAAACGACGGAGGTGTATGTTTGAGCCGAGCGGCCAGATCACTGCCATCGATATACTTCGACACGCTGTAGCATAAACCATCGTCGGTACGTCCACAGTCGTAAACCGGCACGATATACGGGTGATCAAAGCTCGCCAGAATTCTGGCTTCAGCAAGATACGCGTCGATGTCCTCCGGACGGGTGATGCGTGACGCGTGCGGAATCTTCACGGCCACCTGTCGATTCAGAACTTCGTCAATACACAGATAAACCCGACCGAATCCACCATCCCCCAGCACGCGGCGCACGCGATAGCGACCAATGGTCTCAGGAGGCGACGCAATCCCTGTGTCGGTCTGCACGACGCCGATTTTTGTCAGGTCGGGTGACGATGGCTCGGGTGCTCTGGATGCAGTCGGCAGGTCGCGAAGATCATTCGATGCCATTCCATCAATTCGAAAGTCGCGACTCTGGGAATTTTCGGAGGAACTCATACACTTGCATCTCATGTTGCGGATCGAGCCTGTTTGAGTGAAACTGACTTCACCGTGGCTCAACCATCGTCAATTTTGTCCGCTTGCGGCGCCACGTGCAAGACGCCGAGAGCGAATTGCGGTGGATATTGCTGAAAAGTATTGCAGAAACAGAACAGGCAAACCCATGAAGTTACAGCGTGTCGGATTATTTTTGCTGTCGACTGTATGTGTAATGATCGAGTCGCGAGCGATTTCCGCGGACGATCCCGCCGGAAAATCGAATGCCGCTGAAGCAACTCCAGGTGAGGTCATTGGCGGGTTGGCAGGTGCAGGAAAATTCCTCGCCTTGGAGCCCCGCTGGAGTCGTCTGTACACCTATGACAGTCAGGTGTCGGTTGGAACGCAGGTGAAGTCGGGAATGGTCATCAGCCACGTGCCGCGGGCCGCCATCAAGCCAATGAAGTACCTGTTGTTCGAACCGGATAACTTCAATGGATCCGGGGTGCTCTGGATTGATGGCGCTGGGCTGGCACATCTGTGCACATCAGACAGCAAGCCAGACGATATTCGCCCGTCGCCCGCCGTTCGTAAGTTGCTGGATGGGAGCTACGCAGTAGTGTCTGCGGAATTACCGGCCATCACAAAGCCTGCTGTGGGTAGTCGTCCGACAGCAGAGAATTCAGTCCTGGCACGTCGTGTGCGGGCGACATTGGCGGCCATTGCGTCCACACTGCCGCATGCAACTCAGCTGGATATCGTTGGAACGGGAGAGGCCGGTCCGGCAGTCCTGCTGGCATCTGCATTTCTGAAAGAACTAAAGCCGGAAGAAACCAAAAAAATCCGGTATGTGATCACCGATTTGCACAACGCTAACGTGGAGTCAATCGCTAAGCCGGAGCATGCATATTATCTGCCGGGGGCCGCTGAGTTTGGCGGCGTACCGGGCATCGCGGCTCTGAACGGAACTCAAAAACTGACCATCGCCGGAACGAAGGCAACACCTGCCGCAGAGCTTCAGGTGCTGGAAAAGGCCTATGAAGTTTCCGGCAACTCAAGCGCACTGAAGCTTGTATCAGAGCCACTGTCTGACGAGTTGCTCGTAGAACTGCTGACAGGGAAGTGAATGCAGGTGACGGCGATTCAACCAGGTGTCTTGCGCTGTTGGCCCGTCAAGACGGCTGGTATTGAGATTTGGAGAACTTCATGCGGCGGAGGTGGGAAATTACTCCAGGCGTGCGGGCGACTAAACCGAATCGCTGACGTTTGACCTTACAGACCCTGCGTGCTGAAGTCACTGAAGTAGATCTCTGTCTCAAGCTGGTCAGGTTTTTCCAACCGGCGCATGCCTGCAACCGGGGGACGATTCCGGGCTGTTCTTCCCTGATCCCCGACTTCCTTCATTGATGTTTGTGAATTGTCTGCAACGGGTATATCCGTCGCTGGCACGTTATCCTGCGGAGCACATTCAGAATCTGACGTTGCTCGAGACTTCCGTGCAGGTTCCGTGTTTGATTCCGTGTTTCGAGACTTTTGTTGCCGCAGGCTCCATCGTCGCCGGGCCAGCGGAGACTCAACAAGTGATCCAGGTTCGTCGGCATCGATTGGTGGTCGAGTACTCCTGCCGTCGAGCACTGAGTAGCCAACCATTTCTATGTGTCTCGGATGAGGCAAACCACTCTGGATCGGCAGCGAGCGACGATCTCGAATATGCGCCGGAAAATTCGCGTCAGACCTTTCTGAGAAAACAAGACCCGGAACCCAATGATTTGCGAGCGGTACCAGCGTGGCAGCCTGGGTTGATTTTACAGGTTCACGCAATGTGTCGCGCAATTGAGGCCCGATCGGAATGCTTTGCGCCGCGACGTTCAGCTGAAACAACACACTTGCAGAATCCAGACGCCGCGGCGAAGAAAACTCGAAGATGTAATCACCCTGATTCAGGAAGACGTCCAGCCAGATCGAGTGGCCGTCGTTCACTGCTGTATCGGCAAGCATACGGCCATCGGAATCCAGAACTCGCATTTGCAGGCCGGATTCACGGGGATCGCTCCAGTCTGAGGCTGATATAACAAAATGATGCTGGCCACTGCGTGCCACGTGAAATGCCTGCTCAAATTCCGGTTGATGTTCACTGAGCGACCCCATCACAACGGTCTCGAATTGGTGTGCATCATGAGCAAAATCCACTTCCAGCTCATAGATCATCTTGACATTCTGAGGATCGTTGGCGTCGATGGAGACCAGATAATCGACTCCGGATAGTGCATCAGCAAACTGCAGTTCAAGCTTTCCATTTTGGCTCGGTACAACTTCAAATGGCAGAGGCACACCGTTCGTATCGGTTACCGAGACGCTGAGGTCGTCAATGGATCCGGATTCGGCACTAACGACAATTGTGAACACGTTATCCAGTTCTTCAGCGATGTCCGGAGAACGCACACGAAAAACCTGCGACACATGTGCGAGCGAAAGCATCCCCTGCACTTCGTAGTACGTGTGTTCAACATAACCCGGGGTGGTTGCCAACAGCTGTTCGGGCGAAAAATCAGGAAATATGTCGTTGCCGAGATGGCTCTTTGCCAGCGGCGACGCAGCATTGCCGTCGGACAGCGGCGTCACCAGCAACTGATAAGCGCCGACGCCGAACACGCTGCGATCCGCGGATTCAACCCGTACAAAATACGATCCCCCAACCTCTGCATCCGGAATTAATACTGAGAGATTATTCGTTCGAGGATCCGTTGCGGAGCTCGTGGCGACGACTTCCCCACGCGGATTCAGGACAGACACTTTTGCCGTTAACAGGCTGATCCCGCTGGCATGAAGTTGTACCTGAAAAGACGTTGTTGCTGCGGGCACCTGAAAGACATACGTATCGACGTCGTCAGTCGATGTGATATCTCCGCGCAGCTCCGCCGCAGTCAACTGCCCGCCCTCGTTCATCAGGCTGATATTCGACGCAGTCGCGAGCGACCCATTTCCGAGGATACCCTCCCATTCGTCAGTCCGTCTTGCTCCATAGAGTGTTCGAAGCAGAGCAATGTCTTCTGTCGTCAGGGGTTTTGCGGAGTGCTGGAAGCTTGCAAACATCGGCGAGGCGATGTCGGGGCTATGACTCATACCAAACACGTGCCCGGCCTCGTGCAGCATGATGGCATAAAGCGCCGTCACCGGATCATCGAGCGTTGCTGACAGGGCACTGCCGCTGTTCAGAAAAACGTCTCCGACCCAGGTATTTGCAATGAATGGATCGTATGGATTGGCAACAGCCAGCACGTCATTTTCCATCGGGAAAGCACCGATCCGAACATCACCAAAACGCACATCTCCCTGTTTGAATCCTAATGTGCCGATGGGCTGCCCGTGGTCGGTAACGATCCCGATATTGGCATTTGTCTCTTTTGCCCAGGTCTGGAATCCACGCAGCACTTCAAGTTGCCAGTCAAGTCCGGGAGCAACTCGTTCCAGCGTCTGAAACAGGTCACTCACGGCATCTCCCGCCTGAGTTCCATCGGGGACGAAGCTGATTCGCAGCGAATCGATCTCCGGCCAGGGAACGGCAACAGGCGTCGCTGCAGACAGCAGGTCGCGCGTCTCCAGTTGCTCCGGGACGTACGGCAGAGATAAGATTTTGTTTCGACGACGCATAACTCACTTTACCAACTGACGATCACAGGCAGCTCCGGCAACATTTTATCCCATTCATTCAGCTGACATCAATTCGAGTACACAAAATGCATCTCGCAGCCTTTTGAAATCCGGTAACTCCCGAATTGGCCAGAGGTCTGGATCAGCGTCCAGAAGATCAGCACCATATCCGGAGATGAGTGCTGAGGCCAGAAGCTGCGTTGCTTTGTCGCCACAGGCGTCTGAACCCTTAGCGAGCAACGCATAAATACCGGCCACCCGATACGTCACAGCGGGCGACTGATCCAGACGCAATGCCCAATCCGCATCCTCGATCGCCTGAGGACTTTGGTTCAGTCTTGCATGCAGCACGCCACGAACGGCGCGCATCTCCCCTGACTCCGGAAAGAGACTCACGGCCTTGTCGAGAACCACGACAGCATCCTGCGTTCGGCGAAGAATTTCCGCTAAAACACTGGCCTTACTTTCCAGTGCCGCCAATGAATTCGAGTTCAGACTTAACGCACTGTCGAAGTCCCTGATGGCCTGTTCAGGATCTGTATTCGCTCGTGAAACACCACGTGCGATCCACGATTCCGCACGTGCCGGCACACAAGCATCCGCACTGGCGCGTGCCGCCTCAGCCTGAACTGGATCGCCGAGTTCGGAACAGATCCGGCTCAGCAGCAGGTAGGCCTGAGGATCATTGAAACCGAATGCAATTGATTTTTCCACCGCATTGCGGGCACCTGCGAGTTCGCGAAGTTCGATCAGGCTAATGGCCAAATTGACATATGATTCAGCATGATTGGGATTGAGTTCGATTGCCCGGGAAAAATCGGTCTTTGCCAGTGCAAACTCACCGCATTTCGAACGCATATTGCCACGGCAGAAGAACCATCCGAAGTATTCAGGGTTGAGCGAGATACACACGCTGTAACTTTCGGCAGCGCGCGGATATTCCCCGATCTGCTCCAATGAATAGGCCAGTCCGTGCCAGACCCAGAGATCCTGCGGGGCCCGCATTGACGCGATTTGCCACAGCCTGGTGGCTTCCTTAAATCGATGCTGTGCCGACAACAGGCAGGCCTCGGTGCACAGAGATCGAACCGATGCCGCTTCGATTTCGCTGGATGTTGATGCCATCTCGACGTCTAACGATTCATGTCGCAGCCATCGGGATTGTAGTTCGAGCGAATTCGCGAATCCGTTATCGGGACAGCACTCACCAGCAAGCTCGTTTGATTTCAGTGCGGCCGCCAGAATCCGATCCCGCTTCACTGGCTCCGACACTGCCTCGGCTTTCAGTCCCAGGGTGGTCGCCTTAAGGAAAAACAGCTCGGCCACATCGCGCACAAGTTCGTCACGTTGTTCTGAGGTTAATCGGCCTACAGTGGCTGCTGATTTGCAGTCCGATGCCTTGTCGATTTGAAAGACGTTCAATGCCGCATCGCAGGCTTCGAGAGCCTTATCGAGGATTTGTGAGTCTGCAATTGGAGCCCCGGTCATCTGTACTTCAGCGGCACGCACGCATTTCTGAAAGGTCTGCCATGCCGACTGCGATTCGAACCTGGCGATCCGTTCGTTGCGTACGGCAAGCAGCGACAGCATCCCCAGCAAAATTAATCCCGCGGCTGCAGTGATTCCGGATGCGGAGACCAATCGTGGATGACGAAGCAGCCATTTTTGGCAACGCTCGCGGACGGACCAATCTGGCGCGTGTCGCAGCGGCAAATTTTCCAGTTGACATTCCAGATCTTCAGCAAGTTGCTGCGCGGACTGGTACCGTTTACCAGCGTCCGGCGCGAGGCACTTCAGGAGAATCGATTTTACCGCTGGTGAAATGCTGCCAGCCTGAATTTGGATGAACGCGGGCCCCTTAAGTCGATCGTCAAGACTGCGGTCGATCACGTCCTTCAGTACGCCGTAGCGAACCGGATAAGGGGATGAGCCTGTCAGCAATTCGTAAACAATGATGCCGAGGGAAAAGATGTCGCTCCGCGCATCAGGTGGCGTCTGGTTCTGATTCTGAAAGTCTGCCAGTTGTTCAGGCGCCATGTAGGGAATTGTTCCACCGATGAGCGCAGGACGATCCTTATCTCCAGCTGCGCAAAATTCGGACAGATTAAAATCGAGCAGCATCGGTTCGCCATCATTGGCAAGCAGGATGTTCGCCGGCTTGATGTCCCGATGGATGATTCCCCGAGAGTGTGCATAGGCCAGTCCGGACGCAATCTTCTTTGCGAGTAACAGGATTGACCGTGTGTAAGACACCTTAGCGGGCTCATGGAAGCCAGCAGTCAAGGTCGGCATATCGACCGCGTCGATACTGTCTAATTCAGACACGATCGTGCCTGAATCGTCTCTTTGGTCTCGCAGCGTACGCCGCGCGGCAGTCGCAATAGTGTCAAACTGCAGCTTATCGGAAGGCGGCAACGATGTTTGATTCCGGACCGTCTCCAGCAGATGCCCGACTGTCATGGCTCCGAAGAACGGC
This sequence comes from Planctomycetaceae bacterium, assembly GCA_020426105.1. GTDB lineage: Bacteria > Planctomycetota > Planctomycetia > Planctomycetales > Planctomycetaceae > SXXK01. The sequence goes on along the minus strand of JAGQQS010000191.1, from coordinate 9,633 downwards.
ATACAAATGGCTTCCCACTCTCCGTGGCGCTGGACGGAGTAAATGGGAATGATGTTTGTATGCTGCAGCCGTGCAAGAGTCTTCGAATCGCTGTAGCGGTTGCGGGTCACTTTGAGTGCGACAGACCGATCCGACAAATCTGCCTGTCGCGCCAAAAATACACGGGCAAACGAACCTCGACCAAGTTCGCTGATTAACTCGAAACCGAGGAATGTACCACCCACTGACGGCAATCCATCAAGCACATCCTGCTTTCCGTTGTTCGGACCGGCCCCTGATTTTTTCCAGGATTGCGGATCTGCCCACCCCTGAATCTCAACACCGTATTTTCGCTGATAGTCGATCGGACGGGACAGCTGTCCCGCCAGAACTTTCTGGCGATGCTCTTCAAAACAGACCGCCTGAAGAAGCTCCGGACGCGATTTTAGAACCGGGAAGCGGGCAAGATAGCTGTCGAGAGGGCTGGGAATACCGCGGCCCCATCTGAATTCCACGTCGACACGCACGAGTTCCACAAGCGTAGCATCGTACTCTGCCTGGTCTGACTGCGGCAGGAAGGCGGCCAGGTCTGCCGCCTCCGGATTATTGGCGATTGCTGCTTCAAACGAACTGATCGCAGCATTCAAAGAGAAATCAACAACACTTAACGACATGCTATTGCTCATCCATCAGGTGCGCCAGTTTCTTCCGGATTTCCTGCATAATTCGCTCGACAGTTCTTTTCGAATGCTTCGTACGTTCCGCAATTTCCTCGATCTCACATCCCTGAACCCTCAGGTCAACGATCTGACGATAGTTGTCCGGAAATTCTTCCAGAGATTCTCCGATCGAGATTTCCAGAATCTTAAGGGCGAACTCGTCGTCGTCCTCGAATAATCCGGCATGAGTCTCCAGTTCTTCACTTCCTTGAGTGATGCGTGAATCTCTTTTGGCAGCGAGATAATAAGCGCCTTTGGTACGGATCTTATTCAGCGCGATCACCAGAAACAGCCCCCACAGTTCTTCCCCTGCAGGAATGTCGTAGCATCCGTTTTGCGTGCCTCGAAAAAAGCTGCCAAAAACGGATTGAACAATTTCTTCCGGACTGATTTTGACCGCCAGATCCCGGGAACTTTTTGCGCGCGCGAGCGCGCCCAAACGCTCTGCATAGCGAAGGTAAAGTTCCGTCGCGGCATCAGCATTGCCCTTTTTTACACGCCACAGCAAGGATCGATCCGAAGACTCCGCGGAAACCTCATCCCAATCGGAGTCACGAGGAACACTCATGACAGACTCTCTATTTGAGGAAAGCAGCATCGGCCTGCGCCATCCGCCAGAAAACTCTTTTTTTTTCCTGGATATCATTCTGCAGAACTTTCGTTGAATTTCCAATCCGGAACAAATCTGTTTTGAGTTACGGACAGCGCAGGGCAACGCCGCAGAAGTTGCAGCGTTACGTGTCGCATCTGGTTTTTTATATCCCCGTTTTCCGTTTCGCACTTCCTTCTTATGAGGGCCGCCTGTCTTTAAGTAATCATCAATTGAAATGTCTCAGGACAAAAAATTCCGAATTCCTGGCGGTTTTCAGCGGCACTTCGGCTACTCCTCTATAGATGCGAGAAAGTCACCGGTACTCGCGGCAGAATTCATGATGGAAATTGCTTCAATCAACAATTCTGCGGAATTCCAGTGATTTCCTGTCCCGATCAGTTCTGTTTGCGGATTCGTTCAATGGCCCCGGAGGCAGAATGTCCCGGCGTTGCGGAATCAAGGAAAAGGCACGTGAAGATGCGAACACGACGTGGTTTTACGCTGATTGAGTTGTTAGTTGTGATTGCTGTGGTCTCAATTCTCACGGCACTACTGCTGCCCGCGGTGCAGCAGGCTCGTGAGGCGGCACGCCGCGTTCGTTGTGGCAACAATCTTAAGCAAATCGGGTTGGCACTACACAATTATCATGACCAGTTCGGCGTTTTTCCGCCTGGCTGGGTCTATGACCAGAACCGCACCGCCGCAATGGCTCCCACCAATTGCTGGGGCTGGGGTGCAATGATCCTGCCAAATCTCGACCAGGCGGCTTTGTATCACCAGCTGAATCTCAATGCCGGATTCAGTGGAGGATTGGACACAGCGGGAGCAAATAGTGGCTCCGGTGTTACCGGGCCGGAGCGGACTGTGCTTGCCGTGTTTCTCTGTCCGAGCGATCCCGGTGCTGATCTGGTCACAAGTGAAACGACCGTTTCGGGGGAATCAATGGTCTATGGAGGACGTTCAAATTATCCCGGGGTCAATGGTGATCTTATGTTTGATATTCCGCCAATCGACCACCAGGGTGGCATCTTCGGCGAAAATTCGAAACGCGGATTGCGGGATATGACGGACGGCAGCAGCAATTGCTTTCTCGTCGGTGAGCGTTCGTCCTGGAAGACCGAGGTTTCGGGCACGGGGGCAGCAGCACTCTGGGCTGGTACGCGGTCCGGTGAGCCGGGCGCTGAACTCGCGAACGGTGTTGCTTTTGCTGTCGGACAATGTGTTGTTCCACTGAATACTGTGTCAGCCCAAATGCCCGGTCTGTTGGGGGCCGGAGTCTCTGAGGCGTCATGGCACGGTTTCAGCAGCCGACATCCAACAGGTGCCCAGTTTCTTCTGGGCGACGGTTCAGTGCGATTTACCAGCACCAATATGGATTTTGATACCTACCGCCTCATGGCGACAGTGTCGGACGGTTCAGCGCTCGGTGAATTCTGATCGCGATCCATTGCGATCCTCAAATGCCAATGGGAGGGTCTTTGAACTCCGTGTTCTGTCAAACAGTTGAACTCGCAATTGACTGTTCTGCTGTTGAGTGCAGACAGATTTTGAAAAGTGTTTTGGAGCTAAGTGGCTTCGAGGTGAGTGTTCCCCATTTGTTCAGGAGAAACAGGCGATGTTGAACCGAATTGTGTTGATGACTTTAATGTTAGGCGTTGTGTTTGCCGGGATGCCGGGAATGCTTGAGGCCGCTTCGGGTTCCGGTAAAAGTAAAGTGGGAAAGGTCGAAGGAGTTTTGGCCGCAAAATCGGCGACGGGTGTCGTCATTCGAGTACAGAATGGCAGCACGGTGTCCCTGAAAGTTGTTGCAACGACAAAAATCGAAGTGGCTGGAGTCCGGGTTCCGTTGACGAGACTGAGAGTTGGTGCACGGACACAGGCACGGTTCGATCCGGCAACTCATGTCGCGAGCAAAATTGAACAATAGCCGAACTTATGATTCGCGAGGATTCCTGATCGGCTTTGGAAACGCAGGATTCGTCTTCATGGCGGATCCTGCGTTGTTCATTCCCGTTCATTTTCCCCCGGCCCGAAAACTGATGGGACTCCTGCAGCAAAAATGATCTGAGAACCCCTCGCAAGATCTGCGGGTACCGCGACGTTTGTGACTGCGATTCAGGCGGGCAGAGACGACGCGACGGTACAGCGGATGCGAATAGCCCGAACGATTTTTATACGGTAGACTGTCCATCAGCGTTAACAGAGGGTTAGCTGGGAGTGGACGAAAGTGCCGGAAACTGCAAAATTTCAGGAGTTGATTCAAAGGGTCCGGGAACGCGACGAAGATGCTGCACGGGAACTGACCTTGCGATACGAAAAAGCCATTCGACGCGTGGTGCGGATCCATCTGCGGGATCCTCGAATGCGACGAGTGGTAGATTCCATGGATGTCTGTCAGTCGGTATTGACCAGCTTCTTTGTCCGGACGGCACTTGGTGAATACGAATTAAATACACCAGAACAATTGATCAGTCTGTTGACGACCATCACAAAAAACAAAGTCGTCAATCAGGTTCACAGGTTGCAGGCGCAACGACGTGATATTCGCAGAGACTCTGAGCTTGGGTCAGGCAGTTTCGGTGTCCTGGACAGATCGCCGAATCCGGCGGACGAAGTGTCAGCGAAGGAAATCCTCGAGAAAGTAAGAAGCGGACTGGACGCCAGTGAACGTTACCTCGCTGAACAACGAGGCCTGGGTCGGACATGGCCGGAGCTGGCAGAGCAACTCGGAGCGACAGATGTGGCGCTACGGAAAAAACTCACGCGTGCGCTTGACCGCGTTATGGCAGAATTAGGTCTGAGCGAAGATGAGATCAGCTGACCAATGACACACCGTATAAGTGAGCAACTTGAATCGGCGCTCAATCGACAGCGCGAAGCCTGGCTGGCCGGAGTTAAACCGACCATTGCAGATCTGCTCCTGGAAACATCGCTTCAGGACGATACCGATGCGCATCTGGACCTGCTTTACAACGAGATCGTCGTGCGCGAGGAGTTGGGACTTGAACCGACGCTCGATGAGTATATCGAGCGGCATCCGCAGCTGAAGGACGAACTGCAGCTGCACTTCGAAATTCACAATGCCATCAAGCAGCAGGTGCTGCTGACCACGGGTTCGGCGACCGCATCTGAGTCGTGGCCCGATGCATGCAGCCATCAGGCCGAGCAGGCGTTTCCCGATGACTACGACATTATACAGGTGCTCGGGCATGGAGGCATGGCTTCCGTCTATCAGGCTCGACATCGTCAACTGAATCGCTTAGTCGCGTTAAAGTTGTTTCAGCCGGGGCGGCCTCTGACCTCGCGTGAGGTGTTTCGAGTGCGTACAGAAGCCGAAGCGATGGCTCGGATTTCTCATCCGAACATTGTTAAAATTTTTGAAATCGGGGAACGCGGCGGAATACCGTATCTGGCGTTGGAACTGGCTGAACAGGGCACACTCGCAAGGAAACTTCAGCAATTTCAGTATTCTCCACGCGCTGCCGCCGAACTGATCGAAACTCTGGCCCTGGCGATTCATCATGCTCACGAACGAGACATTATTCATCGGGATCTGAAACCCGCCAATGTGCTGTTTGCCCACGACAACCGCCCGCTGATTACGGATTTCGGGCTGGCGAAACTGCAACAGGATCGACTGGTCACATCAACCGATGCGACACGCACGGGCGAAGCGCTGGGGACCCCGCGTTATATGGCTCCCGAACAGGCCGCTGGTCAAACGGAGCATATTTGCCCGGCCACGGACGTGCACGGTCTCGGGGTTTTGCTTTACGAATGCCTGACCGGGCGGGCTCCATTTATGGCCACGGGCGTGGTACAGACAATGCAGCAGATCTGCAACGACGACCCGCTGCCTCCGCGGCGTCTGCAGCCAGCCATTCCTCGGGACCTTGAAACAATCTGCCTGCATTGCCTCGAGAAAAGACCGAACCATCGATACGCGACGGCAAAAGAACTCGCAGACGACCTGCGTCGATATCTGAATGACGAACCCGTCGTTGCCAGAGCGACTCCAGCATGGGAGCTGTTTTTGAAGTGGTGTCGCCGGAGACCTGCACAGGCGACGCTCCTCATCGGGACCTCAGCATTCATCAGTTTGAGTATCGCGGGGTTGATGTTCAGATCCTTGCTCCATCAGGCTCATATCTCGCACGAACGACTTGAGATTGCTGAGCTCGTCCGGGAAGGCAGAACTGCACTTGAGCAGGACGATATCGAATTGGCTCAGGCACGTTTTGAAACGGCATGGATGAAGGTTCAGGCGGAACCCGATCTGGCTGACCATGAGACCAGTGTTTACGGATGGCTCGATCATGCGCGAAACATTGCCAGTCGATACCAGTGGAAGCAACGCGTTCCGCCACCACCATTCGACGAACGCCGCGACGAGGCGTTGCTGGAAAGTCTGCTGGTAACGTCGCAGGACCCGCGAATGGCCGATGCCGCGATCAATGCCATTCATGCGGCACTCGAATTTACGGTTCCTGGAGAGCTCCGCTGGCAGCCGGAACGCGAACAGCTCGTGTTGCAGGAAGCAGCGTTGGTTGAGCGAACTTCAGGGGTTGAGGCCGCGCTAAAGATCCTTGACGTCGCAGGATCGTTTTCATCCAGAATCTATAACCAGAGGCGAGCCGACCTGCTGGAACGCCTGAATCGCCCTGGCGAGGCTGCTGCAGCTCGAGTTGCCGCCGAGACGATGCCGCTCAATCGGATTGTGACAGTCTTCCAGGCCGGCATGGACCATATCCGCGAAAAGAATTTTAATGCCGCCACGGCGGATTTCGACATTGTTCTCAATCTGGATCCCGAACACTTTGCCGCCCGGTTGTTTCAGGCGATCTGTTTCCTGAAACTGGAGCGGTCGGCAGAAGCCCGTGTCGCATTAACAGCCTGTGTCGCGCAACGGCCACACTTTCAATGGAATTACTATTTCAGAGCTCAGGCAGAATTCGCTCTCGGCCTGTCCGATCAGGCTCGGGATGATCTTAAAGAAGCTACCATGGGACGACGGCAGAGCATCGTTGCGGACCTTGCTTTGCGTCAGCTTGAAACCGTTCAGAAATCGAGCAACGATAGTTTATCAACAGGTGCGGAATGAAGTCCATAAGATCCGGTTCAACATTTAATTCCGCGAGTCGCGGAATGACTGGGCCGCGCTGCGGCTTTACCATCATCGAGTTGCTCGTGGTGGTCGCAATTATTGCGGTTTTGCTGGCGCTTGTGCTTCCCGCCGTACAATATGCTCGAGAGCAGGCTCAATCGACCCGGTGCAGGAACAATCTGCGTCAAATCGGACTTGCCTGTCATTCGTTCGAAGAGACGTATAAGTTCTTTCCTCGAAACACCATTCGTCCGCGCGGTACAACTCGAATTGATGATGAGCCGAATGGCAATTTATGGAACTGGCACAGTGGCACCTACGAGTCCTGGTGCCGGGAGATCATGCCTTTTATAGAAAAGCCGATCGTGCGGGTGCAGGACGCGGTTCCGGTGCTTGGATGTCCATCGGATCCTCGCGGTCCGGAATATCGAGTTCCCGACTACGGATTCACGTGGTACGTCGGAATCTACTCAAATCCACTATCAGTCAACAATGGAGTCATTGTCGATGATGCGGATCTTGATGAGAAGCTTACTGTTGCCGTCCGTGACATCACTGACGGACTCTCCAATACAATCCTCCTCGCCGAACGACCGCCGTCCTCCGATGGCAAAAAAGGCTGGTGGGATACCCGATGTTGCATCGAAGACACCATGTCTCCTGCCCTCGGTGAACGCGAACCCTACAGTTCCGGCAAGAACGGCAGATGCCCCGACATTGCGTACTACGGTCCCGGCGAATATGACGACCGATGCTCGTTCAATCGGCTCTGGTCGAATCACAGGGGGGGTGGTTTCTTCTGCATGGCCGACGGAAGCGTACGCATGTTGTCGTATGACATATCACACCAGCCATCCGGCTCACAGACACTGCTGGAAGCGCTGGCATCCCGTACCGGGGGAGAGATTGTGTCAGTCGAATAGTGCTTTATCGAAATCAAAAAAGGATGAATCGTAATTTCCCGGAATTGCAAACACCCCTGTCGGGCGTGACTTCGACAGGGGTGGTTGCGAACGATGGCGGAGAACCTCCGCTTTGCCTGAATGCCGGGCATCTTCGTGGACCGCATCAATCAGTCCGTGACTGCAATCTGCATCAACCGCCGTTGCCGACGAGTTCTGGTTGTCCCTGACTGCTGGTGAGGTAGTAGTTGTTCTGAGTCGTACCCGCACTGTTGCCGTTGTATGAATGATCGCAGGCCTGAGCGACATCATTCAATTCGTTGTTGACGGCGTATGACAGGCTGGCCAGGCCCACAATGCAGCCGATCACCAGGATCGTTCCCACGAGCACAATCTCAGATGAGACAATGATCCCGCTTTCGTCCTCAATCAGTTTTTTCAACAATTCACGCATGATGAACACTCCGGTCTGCATAAAATTGGCAGTGGGGAATCTGACCCGTTCCGGAAAACCTGAATTCAATGGACTTGGCATCGGCCCAGAAATTCCACTTGCGGTCTTGTTCAGAACGGCTGGCAAAGCACCTTTGCTCAACTTTACCCCACAAATCGAGCCGCGGGAAAATTCGTACCGCCTCGTTTGCACAATTTCGCCGCGACACGCGACGAATATGCGTCGCGTGCAAATCCCGAAAAGGTTGCCGAACACATCAAATGTCACTCAGGGAGCGCATCGAGTTTCGATGCATCCGCCATTTTTTCACGAATTTGCTGAATTACCATCGGAAGAAAGACGACGCCCGAATAGTGATCCGCTGGCAGTACAACATGATGCCCTTCGGGCAACGTCGCCGATTTCGCGAGTGCCAATGAAGATGATGGGGGAACGACGTCATCGTATTTGCCGCTGTACAGCCATGTGTTTTCCGCATCGATCCGGTGTGACAGACGCAGGGGCTCAATCGGTCGGATCAGTTCACGCATCTGATCACCACTGATCCCCATCGCCTTCAGATTAGCCCTGACTTTGGCCGCATCTTTACTTCCGTTTTCAACGACCTCGGCCAGATTGCCACCGGCCAGCAGAATAAAAACGCGTCCGTAACCGCGATCGAGACCAGCCACAGAGGCGGTCACAAAACCGCCCAGACTCGTTCCCTGCACACCGACAACTTCTTTTTCCACCAGCGGCAAGCTGACAACCACGTCCTTCGCTCGTCGCACATCTGCAATCCCCTGCTTCATTCCGGAAATCACGAGGTCAGCCCCACCCGAGGTCTCGGACCGCCTGTTTCCGTATCCCGGCAAATGAATCAGAAACGTATGCAACCCCTGAACATTCAGACCTTTTGCCAGAATTCTGCCAACAGTCATCCCACGTCCGGATTCGTGCACGATCACAACCGCTCGCGCCGAAACAGCCTGGTGCATCGCGTCGCGAGCGACGTACCATTCCATTGACACATCATCGTTTGTCGCCTGGTCAGTGTTAATTGGAGACGGGAACCGAATTCGCAGGTCGCCGCGGTCCTGGTCCGCAGTTTCGCAGCGAACCTCAAAATCTGAAGGTGTCCACCGAAGTCCAGTCAGACACTCCTGTGCATCGTCCGATGCATCAACATCGCACTGCAATGTGTCCCTTGCATGGAACGTTGCGCCGGCCATGGGAATCGCCGGGTGAGGTCTTTCATCCGCGATGCCATGCGACATGCAAACCGCAAAGACGAGCAGGAAGATTTGAAGCCCACGTAGTCGATACATCACGCACCTGGTTCCGCATAGTTTGAATCTGGAGGTCTCATAGATGTAATGTCTGCGATACATCCCCGTTGGGCAACTCATGCAAGTATTTTGAATTATTTAGCCCGTGGCCCTCAGTATTCTGCGAGCAGCGACACCTCGGACGAAAAATCCCGATTTGCCCGCTGATCCGAGCGGTGGCAAAATTCTTGCCAACGTGAAGTCTCGCAAAAAGCCATTGAATACTGTGTGACTGACACCGTTCGACGGAAATCGGGACCAGTTATTAAGCGTGCGTGCAGTGTCTCGACGCGAAATTTACGGCCTGTATACTTCGCCAAACTAATGCCGGAGTTTCCTGGCACACACAGTCTCCCGTCTCTACGGACTCATCCATGTCGTTAAGTGAGCCTCTGCTGTCGATTCATGACAAACTTTCATCACTGGCAGCGAATTTATGGTGGAGTTGGGATCCTGAAGTCAGTGAAGTCTTTCGCCTGGTTGACCCTGTCCGCTGGGAATCGCTGAACCACAACCCCGTGCTGCTGTTGAAGGAATACACAGCGGAAAAACTGGAAGAACGAGCCCGAGAAGCGG
>JAGQQS010000190.1 GCA_020426105.1 Planctomycetaceae bacterium | reverse complement strand
ATCCCGGAATCGATGCCAGCTGAGATCCTTGAAAAACTGCCTGTCCCCGAACCGCTTGGGGCATTGCAACTGGATGCGCACGCCAGGCAGATTGCGGTTGAGATTGAGATCGTGCCGCAAACCCGTGACCGCAGCGCTGCGTTTCGCAGAGCATTCGAAGCAGATGTCTCCACAATTCAACTTGCCTACGATCTGTCAGTCGGATGGGAGAATCGCAAGGACGCATGCGTTCCGATTGCAGAGTGGCTCCTTGACAATTTCTATGTCGTGCAGGAGCAGATTCGGGACATTCGCGAGCACATGCCACCGGCATTTTTCCGAGAATTGCCGACACCAGCGGACGGCGTCACACGTGTGCATCGCGTGGCGCGTGAACTGGTGTCGCACTGCGACAATGCTTTGGATGAAGAGCTGGTAGTGCGTTTCGTCGACCAGTTTCAGGTGAATGCCGAATTGACGATTGGCGAAACATGGGCGTTTCCAGTCATGCTGCGGCTGGTGCTTATCGAAAACCTCAGTGCCATCTGTTCACAGCTGGTGCAGGAATATCGGTCACTGCGGGACGTCAGCGAGATCCTTGCAGCGTGGGAACGGGACGCCCGCTTTCAGTTTCCGGACGGCTCCAGCCTGCGCTGTGCGCCCACGGTGATCGCGCTGGATGAACTTCTGCGTGAGCGCGGCAGTGAGCATGCGGACGCCAGGGTATCGCTGGATCGGCATCTGCAGGGACTCGGCTGGAATCTGATTGAATTGCGTAAGTTTGAACAGCATCGCCTGGCCGCCAATCGCGTGTCGATGGGCAACATTATTACGAGTATGCGGCTGCTGGGTTCACTGGACTGGGTCAGCTTCTTCGAACGTACGAATCGCAGCGAAAGGATTTTGCGCCGCGACCCTGTTCAAATGTATGAACAAATGGATTTCCCAAGTCGAAATCGTTATCGGGATGTCATTGAAGAGCTTTCAAAATGCTCACGTGCCACGGAAACGGAAATCGCTGAGCACGCACTCCGGCTCGCCCATATTGTATACGCACAGGAGATTAGTTCCTCTTTCAGCACTGTGAAAACAGAAAGCGAGGAATTGAATGAGGTCGCCAGTCACATCGGGTTCTGGCTCGTTGATGATGGGCGCCGCCAGATCGAAAAACTCATCCACTATCGCCCCACACTGAAGACGCGTGCTCATCGCTGGATTATACGCCATCCTTACCTGACGTATTTCGGCGGACTGACACTGCCAGGCTGTGCCCTTTTTTATCTTCTGGCGCATGCGATCATCGGCTCGGTTTTTACACTCAGCACATTCATGCTGCTGTTGCTGTCGATTCTGCCTTTGTCGGAAATCGTATTGCAGGCATTGAACAGTGTGCTGACCCATGCTGTCAAAGTGCATTTGCTGCCCAAGCTGGAATTCAGAAACGGCGTTCATCAGGATTTTCCGACGTTCATTGTCGTCCCGTCAATGCTCACCAGTCGACATGAAGCAGCATCGCTGCTTGCGAAACTGGAGAATCATTTCCTGGCCAACTCAGAACCCGCGTTCCTGTTCGCATTACTTACTGATTTTGCCGATGCACCACAGGAAAGGCTTGAGGACGACGCCACTGTTCTGCAGGTGGCCATCGACGGCATCCGCCGGCTGAATCAAAGGTATGCCACCGAAGGTTCTTCCCCCTTCTACCTGTTTCATCGTGAACGCCGCTGGAATGCGGCGGAAAACAAGTGGATGGGATGGGAGCGAAAACGCGGAAAGCTCATGGAGTTCGGTCAACTTCTCGCGGGTTCGGAAGAGACATCTTACACCGTGAAGATTGGCGACCTTTCACGCCTTGCCGAATTTCGCAAGCCGACAAACACACCGTTTGTGATCACTCTGGATTCGGACACCATCCTGCCTCGAGGCGCAGCGCGGAAGCTGGTGGGGACATTGGCACATCCATTGAATCGGCCCGTGACACATGTTGAGGACGGAGGGTACTGTGTGACGCGTGGATATTCGATTTTGCAGCCTCGCGTCAGCATTCATCTCGGAGACAACCAAAAGACACGTTACCTGCGGGTTCACGCGACAAATCCAGGCGTCGATCCATATGCCTCCGCCGCGTCCGATGTCTATCAGGATCTGTTTGGCGAGGGCAGTTTTACCGGAAAAGGCATATACGATCTGAGAGCATTTGAGCGGACACTGGAAAATGCCTTCCCCGAAAACAGGATTTTGTCTCACGACCTGATCGAAGGCTGCCACGCAAGAGTGGCCCTCGTGAGTGATATTGAAGTCTTCGACGGATTTCCAGCCCGCTACGACACGGACGCTCGACGCCAACATCGTTGGGTACGCGGTGACTGGCAGATCAGCAGCTGGTTGTTTCGCAGGGTTCCAACAGCGGCTGGCCTCCTGAGGAATCGACTGTCCGTACTTTCCCGCTGGAAAATTCTGGACAACCTGCGTCGGAGTCTGGTGGCTCCTGCCCTCATTACATTCATGATCACAGGCTGGATTTTTGCTCCGCATCAGGCTGGAGTGTGGAGTGCCCTTGCTGCCGTCGCCGTTGCGTTTCCTGTATTTTTGCAAGTCGTCACGGGGATCATGAACTGGTCCCGCAGAGTTGAGTTTTCGCGCCAGTTTCGCGTTTTTCAGACGACTTTGGGGAACATTGCGGAACAATGTTTTTATTCTGCCGTCTTTCTTCCGTACAAAGCGTTGCTGATGACGGATGCTGTGTTGCGGACACTCGTGCGGTTGACGATTACACGCCAGCAATTGCTCGAATGGGAAACTGCGGCCGCGACGGAATCGCGGCTCGGGGGCCGCAAGTGGGCACTGCTGAAACACCTCAGCGTCTGCACACTGCTGGCCATCGCTGTATTTATGGTCATCGATCAGACAGCATGGCCCGCCGCCGCACCGTGGCTGTGTGTCTGGTGCATTGCTCCCGTCGTTGGACACCTGATCAGTTTGCCCCGAAAGTATCGAGTGACTCCAATGCAACAGGCCGACCGCGAATGGTTGGGAGAAGTGGCATCAGGCACCTGGGCATACTTCGAGCGGTTCGTCAATCCGGAAGGAAATTGGCTGCCTCCGGACAATGTGCAGGATTTCCCAGGTGAAAAAGTCGCGTCGCGAATTTCTCCTACGAATGAGGGTTTGTTTCTGGTCTCCGGTCTGATTGCGCGTCGGTTTGGGTTTATTGGCATCGAATCACTCGTCGAGCTGTGGGAGAAAAACCTGTCGAGTTGGAATTCGCTGGAACAACTTCACGGCCATCACTTCAACTGGTATGAGACAAGTGAACTGAAAGCTCTGCACCCCTGGTACGTATCGACGGTTGACAGCGGCAATTTGATGGCCTGCTACTTTACACTCTGCGACGGAATCGCCGACGCCGGACAGCAGCCGTTGCTGGGCGTAAACCAGCTGCGCGGAGCAAGAGCATCATTGAGCTGGCTCGGGACATGCATCGCGCGCGAAACAGCTCAAATCGATGACGATGCCGACGACGCGTCGCTGCATCGCGAGCAGTTGCAGGCTTTGAAACTGCTGCTCACCGAACTGTCAGATTCGATGACGCTGGATAAATCGTCCTTCGCTGCCTGCAGCAGATTCGTGGAGTCGCTGCAGTTCGCCGCGGCCAGACTGAATGCCTGGGGTACTTTGCGTTCTCAAACAACTCGCAGAAACTTCTGGAATGCTGACAGAACTATTCTCCAAAGTCAGGTTCAGATTGTGGTTGAACGATTTTACGGTATCCATCGTGACATGGCCCAGTTTATGCCCTGGTTGCAGCAGGCTGCAGCGCTGGAGACAGATCAGGCAGGCCATGCGATCCCCGATCATTTGAGGCATGTGCTGGTTCCTCACATCAGTCTGCGTGAACTGGCGCAGTTGTGGACGGTGCTGAAATCTTCCGCCCGGCCGGAATTGGAAACGCCCGATGCTGCCGATGCCGCCGTACCAGGCGAATTTGTCACGGCCCACTCCGCCGGATCGGCATTTTCAGACAGCGGAGAATTTATGGAGCTTATCCGCCGCGGCAGTCGCGCGGCGGCAATGCTGCTTGATCGCCTCTCAGCAATTCGTGAACAATGTGAATCAGCGGCATTTCGCATGGATTTTCGATTTCTGTACAACGCGCGGCGCAAACTCTTTTCGATTGGCTACAACGTTGATGTCGGTAAGCTGGACCGGAGTCACTACGACCTGCTGTGCAGTGAATGCCGGGTCGCCAGTTATTTGGCGATTGCGAAAGGCGATGTGGAAACAGAACACTGGTTTCGCCTGGGCCGACAGGCGACATTGCTGGACGGACAGTACACGTTGCTGTCGTGGGGCGGGACGATGTTTGAATTTCTGATGCCTCAACTGTTTCAGCGGTCTTACGAAGGTTCGCTGATTGATACCAGTTGTCGGACGGCCGTCGTCCAGCAGACAAATTATGGTCGAGCACGCCATTTGCCATGGGGAATCAGTGAATCAGCCTATGCGGCGATGGCATCCAATTCGGATTATCAATACAAGTCATTCGGGGTCCCGGGGCTGGGTCTCAAACGTGGCTTATCGAAAGACACGGTGGTTTCGCCCTATTCATCGGCGCTTGCATTACCGTTTGCACCTAAATCGGCAACTTCAAACCTGAAGCGTCTGGCACAGATCGCGCTGGGCCGATGGGGATTTTACGATGCGATCGATTATACGCCAGGTCGGCAGCGGCGGGGGCAATCGGAAAATGTGGTGCGCAACTATATGGCGCATCACCAGGGGATGACGCTGCTGGCGATTGCCAACGCCACGCAAGATCAGATCGTTACCAGATGGTTTCATGCACATCCACTTGTCCGAGCGAACGAATTGCTGCTGCAGGAGAAAGTTCCTGCGCTGGTGGATTCCGAAGTCCCTAACCAGGACGAGGTTCAACCCACCAACGCTGCCCGCGAAGAAACGACACTGGTCAGTCGCCGGATTACCGGAATTCACGCCGGCACGCCGCGAGTACTGTTGTTATCAAACGGCAACTACAGCGCACTTATGACGCATACGGGTGGCAGCTATGCCCGACACAATGAGTTGCAGGTGACGCGCTGGCGACCGGATGCGACACGCGATTGCTGGGGCAGTTTTATTTACCTTCGAGACAAAAATTCCGGCATGGTCTGGTCGACAACGTATCAGCCCACGCGCGTCGAGCCAGATCATTATGAAGTTCTGTTTTCCGTGGACAAGGGCGAAGTTCTGAGACGACAGGGTGAGATCGAAACGCTGATGGAGTTTGTCGTTGCCCCCGATCATAACGCGGAAGTCCGGCAGTTGCGGATCACCAATCATGGAAAAACAACACGCCGGATCGAAGTGACGAGCTATGTGGAAGTCGTCCTTGCCAGTCAGGCAGCGGACCTCGCGCACCCGGCGTTTCAGAAGCTGTTTGTCGAGACAGAATATATTGAAGAAGATGCCACACTGATCGCGCGAAGGCGTCCCCGCGACAGCCAGCAGAGTCCCGTATTCGCACTCCACACCCTGGCATTGCCATCAGGATACAGTGGAGCTGTTGAATACGAATCAAGTCGCGAGAATTTTCTCGGACGATGCCGCACAGCTGAGGCACCAATGGCATTGGAAAGTCGTGTTCTGAGCGGGACAACCGGACCCGTTCTCGACGCGATCTTCTCTCTCCGGTGCGTCGTCACAATTGCCCCGGCAGAATCTGTAACGCTGGGGATAACGACTGCGGTCGCGGAAACGCATGAGCAGGCACTGGCAATCGCCGATTTGTTTCACGACCTGCGGGGAGTCCAGAGAGCGTTTGAGTTGGCATGGGCGTTCACGCAGATCGAAATGCGGCATCTGAACATCTCTGCAAAGGACGTCCATCTTTTTCAACAGCTCGGAGGGTATTTGCTGTATCCTGAAGAGGGCCTCCGCGCAGAATCCACGCGAATTGCCGGAAATCGCCTCGGTCAGAATGCGCTGTGGCGTTTTGGCATTTCCGGTGATTTTCCGATTCTGCTGTTGCGAGTCAGCGACACCGCTGAAGTTGAATTTGCCCGCACAATTATCGCGGCGCATTCTTTCCTGATGTCGCGTGGTCTGAAAATTGATCTCGTTATCAGCAACGATTTTCCCGGTGCTTATTTTGATTCACTGCAGGAGTTGCTGCAATCGATCGTCAATGACGGATCCCAGGGCGATGCGGTATCGAAACGCGTCTTTCTGCTGCGTGGCGCACAATTGACTCCCGAAGATCATCAACTCCTCGATGCTGCTGCCGCGGTACTGTTGAAAGGACGCCGCGGTTCGCTCGCACAGCAGTTGGAACTGGCGACGATCAGAAATCGTACAACCACTGTGCCGGGAATTCCGCGCATCGCCGGCATGACTGGCACGACTGCCGAAACGAAGAATACGCTTCGTGAGTCGCTTGCTCACAGTGCCGACCGGCGATCGAATTCAGATCCCGAGTTTTCGAATGGCTCGGGCGCTTTTACCGAACACGGGCATTGTTATGAAATGTGGTTGGATGGTCAGCATCAGACGCCGGCTCCATGGTCGAATGTGATCGCAAATCCGGACTTCGGATGCCTGCTCACGGAATCTGGCGGCGGCTATACATGGTATGCCAACAGTCGGGAAAATAAACTGACAGTCTGGTCGAATGATCCAACCTCAGATCCGCCATCGGAGATTGTCTACCTGAAGGACATCGAATGCGATGCTTACTGGTCGCCCGTCACTTCGTTGAATTCTGATGTGGAACGCCGAGTGGTTCACGGTCAGGGATTCACCGTTTATCACGCGGATTATGGAGACGTGCAGTCTGAGACATTCATTACGGTACATGCGGCGGCACCGCTGAAGCTGATTCGTCTGCGGCTGCATAACTCATCCGAGTCGGTTCGTCGGCTGCAGGTAACCTACTACGCGGAAACCGTTCTGGGGGTTGCTCGGGAGGAAACGGCGATGCATCAGGTTTCAGGCTTTGACGCCGAACGCCTTGCGATCCTGATGAGCAACGGCTACCACTCAGATTTCAGAAGCCAATCTGTGTTCCTGGCGATGCTGAATGTTGACAATCTTTCATGGACCGGCGATCGACGCAGCTTCATCGGGCGTGATGGTTCATTAAACAACCCGGCCGCCATGCAGAGAGGACTGAATCAACGTGTCGGAGCCGCGCTGGACCCCTGTCTTGCGCTGCAGGGCACAACGACCATTGCACCTGGTGACACCGAGGAGGTTATAATCCTGCTTGGTGCCGGAAAAAGTCCATCGGAAGCCATGGAACTGCTGGCACAAATGCAGCGCTCCGATGCCGCCGCCGAAGCCATCCGTCAGGCAAACGAACAATGGAATTTACACCTGTCGGCTTTAACGGTCGAGACGCCCAATCGGGCGCTGGATGTGATGCTCAATCGATGGCTGCCCTACCAGGTGCTGAGTTGTCGCGTGTGGGGACGGTCAGCATTTTATCAATCCGGCGGAGCTTTCGGTTTCCGCGATCAACTCCAGGACGTGATGGCGCTGGTCTACGCCCGCCCCGATCTGACTCGCACGCAGATTCTCAAATCTGCCGCACGCCAGTATCCGGAGGGAGATGTGCAACACTGGTGGCATCCGCCAGGAGGAAAGGGAACGCGCACGCGATTCTCAGACGACTTCCTGTTTCTGCCGTTTGTTGTCCTGCATTATATTCAGTGCACAGGAGATCGCTCGATTCTGGAAGTCGACGTCCCGTTCATCGAATCGCCCCGTCTCAAGGAACATGAACACGAAAGATACGAGCAGCCCGACATCTCCGAACAGAACGCAACATTGCTGGAACATTGCCTGCGGGCCATGCAGCAGGGAATGCAATATGGGAAACACGGCCTGCCGCTGATGGGCTGCGGGGACTGGAATGACGGAATGAACAAAATTGGCGAAGGGGGAAGCGGGGAAAGTGTCTGGGTGGCGTGGTTTCAAATCTCAATCTTCGAACGGTTCGCGACGTTGTTGCGACAGCTCAACGATGATCAGAACGCCGAAAGATTCGACACGCAGGCGCGAAGCCTCCGGGACGCCGTCGAAAAATCGGCATGGGACGGTGCCTGGTACTGCCGCGCATTCTTTGATGACGGCTCTCCATTGGGATCACGTACCAATGATGAATGCCGGATCGATTCGCTGACACAATCCTGGGCAGTAATTGCGGGTGGCCCAGAATCGCGAAGCCGTGAAGCTTTGGCTTCGGCAGTGAAACAACTGGTACCCGCGGACGCGGACCTGATTCTGTTGTTTACTCCACCTTTCGATCACACGGCGATGGATCCCGGCTACGTCAAAGGCTACCTGCCAGGAGTCCGTGAAAATGGCGGCCAGTATTCTCACGCGGCCATGTGGATGGTTCAGGCAGCGGCCATGTCAGGAGATGGGGCCCTGGCCATGAAATTGTTCGATCGACTTAACCCAATTCATCATGCTGATACCCCGGAGAAATCTCAATGCTATAAGGTCGAGCCGTATGTCATTGCCGCAGATGTCTACGCGAACTCGCAGCATTCCGGACGCGGAGGCTGGACATGGTACACGGGCGCGGCAGGCTGGATGTATCGCGTTGCGATTGAAAACATACTCGGTATTCATATCGAAAAAGATCAGCTGACCCTCAGGCCCGCTGTGCCGGCTGACTGGAACGAATTTCGGTTCAGCTACCGCCGCAACTCCACGACCTGGCAGGTGAGGGCGATTCGCGACGCGGCTCGAAGTACCGGGAGCGGCACCCTGCGTCTCATTGAGGATGGACTGCAACATGACGTTGAGCTGCGCTTTGGTTAACAGGGCATGCTGTCTGCAGATTTGACCGGCGTCTGAACGACCAGACCCGGTTCTGCTGGCCGCTCAGCGACCATCGCCACCTTCATGCCCCGATTTCTGTGCGAATTTTCACAGATTTTTTCCAATTTCGGCTCTTTTTGCCGGTTTGGCACGGCGAATGCAACGAATTGTTGATACCGAATAAATGGCCATGACGGATTCGGCCCCGTGCGGACAGCAAACTGCAGCAACGCGATTGCAGTGTGACTCAGCGAGGGCGGACGCCATTCAGCAAATCAAAAAGTGAGCCAATCGGCAAGGAGGTCAAAATGCTGGTACTGACAAGAAAATGTGGCGAAGAAATCGTCATTGGCGATGGAATCCAGATCAGAGTACTGGCCACAAGTGGTGGCCGTGTGCGCATTGGCATCACAGCGCCGCGGAATGTGGCTGTTCACCGATCGGAACTTGAGTTGTCGATCGACGTGCCTCGAACGGGCCATGTGCAAGACCGTCAGCTTCGCAGCGCATAAATCAGATCACTTCCTCTCTCGGAATAACGACTTCCTGAGTTGCCTCGGCATAGTCCCGATCCAGGGCATAGATGTTTTCATTTTGTCGCTTCTGGTCCGTCGCGAGGTTGTACTGATCGAGCAGCTTATTGATCAATGTCTCCTCTTCGATTTGCTCTTTGACGAACCATTGGCCGAAGTTGAAGGCAGCCCAATCCTTTTCTTCGTGGGCCAGATTGACAATTTCATCGATGGATCTGGAGTTGTCGATTTCGTGTTGCAGCGTTTTCCGCAGGCAATCGCCCAGATCTTTGGGATCGACCGGCGGAGCGGCGATGGCCTGAACCAGAGCGTGTCCCCCGCGATCGTTAATGAACTTGAGGAACTTAAACATGTGCTGGCGTTCCTCATTACTGTGCTTATACAGAAATGCGGCAATACCCGCGAGACCATTCACCTCAGCCCACGACGCGTACGATAAGTACACCTGAGCCTGAACGGCTTCACGCGTCATTTGCGCATTGAGCGCTTTTTCCATTTTGTCGGAGATTCGCTTGGTCTTCATATCGGCTTCCCTTAACTGAGTGGACGCAACGCGATTTGCGATCGTCGTGTCAGGACTACTTCGCAAATCCTGTGCCGCCCTTGCGAATCGGGTCCTTGAAACACGGAATCATGTTTGGGAGCGAAAAACGTTGTGGCGGAGCCGTCTCTGACGTCCGTGTCAACACCGCAGCCTCGTTGTCATTGCGAATAACGTGTCCAGCGGGGATGCCGATCTTATCCTCTCAAGTTTGACATCAGCGTGCGAATTTCGTCATCAATGACGTCGGGGTTGCTAACCGTGGCTGCAACTTCCTCACGGAGAATTTCTCCATATCGGCGACGCATGCGGTGAATGGACATCGCGACGGCAGCCACACTCAGGCGAAGCTGAATACCGATTTCCGCGCGGGGGATGGCTGCGTCGTTGAAGGTAAGATGTGGTTCGAGGATGCGGAAGAGTTCGGCCTTATCCGAATTCTGGTCGGGTGCAGTCGCGGATTTCGGTGGAGTGTCTTATGCAGCGTTCCAGTAGGTTTTCCAGAGATCGCTGTACATGACAGAGCAGAGACCCGCCATGCGGTTGACTCGACGGACTTTCCAGTGAGCGCCCGTTTGTTTCAGGCGGCGTCCGATCAGATTCTTGCAGGCACCCTCGATCTGACCACTTCCGATCGAGCGGCCTTCCGCAAGCCGAGCAGCATAGTGCATATGATGACTGTGATT
>JAGQQS010000189.1 GCA_020426105.1 Planctomycetaceae bacterium | reverse complement strand
TATTTCTGCATGTACGCCTTTCGGAAACCGTTCACCGCTGCAAAATTTGATGACATCACCTGGATGGGGCTGACGTTCAAGTCAGTCCTCGTCACGTCTCAGGTGATCGGGTATTCGTTGTCAAAATTCATCGGTATTAAGATTATCTCAGAAATGCCTCCCTCGCGCCGCGCTGTCACGCTGTTGGCGCTCGTAGGTCTGAGTGAAATGGCATTGATCTTCTTTGGGCTCGTTGCTCCGCCATGGAATGCAATTTTCATGTTCTTCAATGGTCTGCCGCTGGGGATGGTCTTTGGACTGGTGATGGGATTTTTGGAAGGCCGACGCGTGACGGAAGCACTTTCCGCAGGCCTGTGTGCCAGTTTTATTCTGGCTGACGGTGCCACGAAATCAGTTGGAGCCTGGTTACTTGAAATTGGGGTCTCAGAATACTGGATGCCGGCGGCCGCGGGCGGACTGTTCACGATTCCGCTCGTGATCGGTGTGATGATTCTGGCTCGTACGCCGCCACCCGACGGTCAGGACATCAAGGCGCGTTCGGAACGTATGCAGATGACTCGCGAAGATCGCTGGATCTTGTTGCGGCGCTATGGATTCGGTTTGACGATGCTGGTGCTGATGTATCTTCTGGTCACAATCCTCCGCAGTATTCGGGCGGATTTTGCGACAGAAATCTGGACCGGATTGGGCGAACCGGCGGCGCCTCAGACGTTTACTACCTCGGAAATCCTCGTGGCATTGGGTGTCGTCGCGGTGAACGGCAGCATGGTGCTGGTTCGTGACAATCGGCTGGCCTTCAGGCTTTCACTTCTAACCTGCCTCGCCGGATTTATACTGCTTGGCAGTGCACTCATCGGCCGACAGTGGGGCCTTGGTGCGTTTCCCTTCATGGTCCTCGTTGGACTCGGGCTGTATCTTCCGTACGTGGCCGTTCATGCAACGATCTTCGAACGCCTGCTGGCGATGACTCGGGACAAGGGAAATATTGGTTTTTTGATCTATGTCGCCGATTCAATCGGATATCTCGGATATGTCGGCTGCATGCTGTTCAAAGGAGCGTTTGATCACAAGGGTGCATTCCTGCCGTTCTTTACGGCCGCGTGCTGGACGACATGCGCACTGTCAATTGTTTGCATTCTCGCAGGTTGGCGCTACTTTGGAGACAAGCGGTTAGCAGAATCCCCATGAAACTTTCGAACTCCCTCGCCGCAGTTTTTTCAGGTAACCCCGGTCAGATTGGACTCCAGCATCTGGAAACTCCCTTTCCACGCGGCGGCGAAATACTCGTAAGAATCGAAAGCTGCACATTGTGCGGCAGCGATCTTCACAGCTTTGAAGGGCGTCGAAAGGTTCCGACTCCCACGATACTGGGACATGAAATCGTCGGCCGGATCGACACTTTCGGCCCCGACGCCGTGCGCTGCGATGCCGCAGGCCATCCGCTGGAGACCGGCACGCGCATCGTATGGGGCGTCGTCGCATCATGTGGAAGCTGCTTCTATTGCCAGTGTGACTTACCGCAAAAGTGCCTCAAGTCCGTTAAGTACGGCCATGAAGCGTTTCGTAGTGGCTATGAATTGCTTGGAGGCCTTGCCGAACACTGCCTGCTGGTCCCGGGAACGACCATTATCCGTGTGCCGGATGAATTGAACCTGAAGGCGGTAAGCCCCGCCAGTTGCGCCACGGCAACCATTGCAGCGGCCCTCGAAGCAGCCGGCACGCTGCAGCACAGAATTGTCTGTATCACGGGAGCCGGACTGCTGGGACTTACGGCCAGCGCCATGGCGCGGGTGCGGGGTGCCGCAGCGGTGATCGTTTGCGACCTGAACTCAGAACGTCGCGCGCTTGCTGCAGAGTTCGGAGCGACTCATACTGTCGCTCCGGCTGAACTGCGAGACTTGCTGAAGAAGCTGACCAGCGAACGAGGTGTCGATGTCGCTTTTGAGCTGTCCGGTTCACCGGGAGCATTTCAATTGCTCTGGCCACAACTGCGACTTGGAGGTTCGCTGCTGCTCGTGGGAGCTGTGTTTCCGTCGGACCCGATTTCACTGGCCATGGATCAAATCGTCCGCCGTAATCTGACGATTCGCGGTATCCACAACTACGCACCAAGACACCTGGCGCAGGCTGTTGAATTCCTGCAACAAAACCAAAATTCATATCCGTTCGAAAAACTTGTTTCACGATGGTTTCAACTGCAGCAGATCAACGCAGCTCTGGCCGCGGCGACAGATCCTGCAAACATCCGCGTGGGTGTCAAGCCATCATCTCCTATTGAAGCATAAACTTCGCGATCAGTTCGCGATAGCTTTCGAGCGACGCGGTCTTCATGCCGGGGACCTTACCCATGTCATCGTAACGTCGAACCTGAACTGCGGCATTGTAGTGTGGCAGCGAAGCAAATGCCGTGGCTTCGGAATCTGTCATCGGACCGCCCTGCAGTTTCAGACTCAACGCTGATGACGGAGAAAGGCCCTGGGTGTACGCGGGGTCCTTCCAGCAAAGATATCGCTTGGCCGCCACATGAAGTCGTATCGGCTCCAAAATCTCTTCCGGGAACAGTCCTTTCAGCAGTTTCGCTCCAAGCTCCTCGTGCTGCGCATCGACACCCTGCAAGGCAATGTCTTCACCCAAATCATGCATCAAATGGCCGTAGTCATGCAATAAGCACGCGACCAGGATTGCGTCAGGTTCATTGAACTGTCGGGCAAACTCTGCGGTCTGCAAAGCGTGCTCCAGTTCCGAAACGTTTTCGCCGTAGTGGCGACTTCCCCGTTCACGAAACACGGCAAAGATAGTTTCGATCGGATCCACATGCATCTCGTCACCCGTGTCTGCTGCAGGATTGCAGCCCCCTGAAGAAATCATGTCCTATGGCGTCTGGCCGATACGCAAGAGTGCCGATGTTGTTCGGACAAACAATCTGCCTCCCGACACTGCCGGAGTTGTATACGTTTCTTCCCCCGATTTGTTCCGCACCACCACATGAAACCCCGGATGATTCTCAAAGATTGTGCAGTGACCTGCATTTTCAAATTTCACGCAATGTCAGCTTCGGAATGCAGCACATCGCCATCAATCTGGATTATCTGGTACCTCTGTAGCACAAAAAGGTGATTGAGCTCAAACTCCAACGGCTCTTCGGGCTTACCGTTGGTGTCTCGACGTTCAGGACACAGCATCAGCCACCAGCGCGCGATCTCGGCGTCATCCCATTCGGCCGAGATCTTAACTCCAGATGAAAATGGTTCGACAGAATCGCCTGGCAGAGTGAATCAATGCCGAAATGGCGCGTCTGATGAATCAACTGTTCATCGAGCCAACGCTTGCGGTGTTCAAAATTCTTCCCGGGGACCGGGTCATCTCCCAGCAAACCACAGCGACGCACCGCGCGATTCGTG